>JAWVZW010000172.1:0-5148 GCA_033721975.1 Balneolaceae bacterium | reverse complement strand
TTTGCACAGGTAGATGGTTTGGATGCCATTGATGATAAGATTGCCGACAAAGCACTTAACGCACTGGACGTGGATAAAAACGGTCTCGACGAAATGGATGTCCGCATTCTGAAAGCCATCATTGAAAACTATAGCGGAGGACCTGTTGGGCTGGGTACGCTGGGCGTCGCGGTGGGCGAAGACAAGGGAACTATTGAAGAAGTTTATGAGCCCTTTTTGATTCAGGAGGGTTTTATGCAGCGCACGCCCAAAGGAAGGGTAGCTGCAGCCAGGGCTTATCAATATTTGGGAGTGAAGCAGTCCGGTGAAAAGGGGAAGGAGGGGGATCTGTTCAGCGGTGAGTCGGGTTAGTTAGAGTTCACGTATGTATGGGTTCGAGATTTTTTGTACTTTCAATCCGTTTAAAAAGAACCTGTCTTAAACCAGATCCAACCATTTTTAATGAAACATTTATTTACCTCTGAGTCGGTATCCGAAGGGCATCCCGACAAAGTTTCCGACCAGATTTCAGACGCTATTCTTGATGAGTTGCTAAAAGGAGATCCTCACTCCAGGGTTGCAGTTGAGACACTTGTAACCACCGGTTTGGCTGTGGTTTCCGGTGAGGTGTCAACCGAAGCCTATGTGGATATACAGGAGCTGGTTCGCGGAGTCATTCGTGATATTGGCTATACAAAGGCAAGTTATCGTTTCGACGCCGACTCCTGCGGAGTTCTGTCAACCATCCATCAGCAGAGTCCTGATATTGCACAGGGCGTTGATTCATCAGATGATAAGGCACAGGGTGCCGGTGACCAGGGAATGATGTTTGGTTATGCATCTACTGAAACAGACGCATACATGCCGATGACGCTTCAGTATTCGCATGACCTGCTTCGGAAGCTGTCACACATCCGGAAGCAAACTGCGCTAATGCCTTATCTGGGGCCCGACAGCAAAAGTCAGGTTACGGTTGAGTATGATGAAAACAACAAGCCCAAGCGGATAGACACTATTGTAATTTCCACTCAGCATGACGACGGAGTGGAACAGTCCATGATTCGTCAGGACATCAAGAAGCATCTCATCCCGGAAGTGATTCCCGCTGAATTGATGGATTCACATACCATTCTTCATGTGAACCCTACCGGTAAATTTGTGATTGGAGGTCCGCACGGTGATACAGGTCTGACCGGCCGAAAAATTATTGTGGATACCTATGGCGGACGGGGAGCCCATGGCGGAGGTGCTTTTTCAGGTAAGGATGCAACAAAAGTGGATCGGAGTGCTGCCTATGCCACCCGCCACATTGCAAAAAATGTTGTTGCTGCCGGCCTCGCTGAGGAGTGTCTGGTTCAGGTTGCATATGCCATTGGCGTTGCAGAACCGGTATCCATCAATGTGAATACATACAGAACCGGAAAAGTATCGGATGTAAAGCTGGCTGAAGCGATCACGAAAACCTTTGATCTGACTCCCGCCGGCATTATCAAGAGACTGGATCTGAGAAAGCCAGGTTTCCGTAAAACAGCCGCTTATGGCCATTTCGGAAGGGATGAGTTTACCTGGGAAAAGCTGGATTATGTGGATAAGATTGCGGATGCGGTGAAGTAGGGGCTAGGCATCAGTCTTGAGTCTTGAGAAGTGAGAAGGCAAAAGTGAAAAGGCAGAAGGCAAAAGTGAGACGTCAGACGTCAAACGTGAGACGCGGAACGGATGATCTCAGATTGGAGATATGGGAACTTTGATCTCAGAAGTTGTTATTATCATGTCCTTAGTCGCCAGTCGCCAGTCGCCAGTCGCCAGTCGCCAGTCGCCAGTCGCCAGCAACATTTCTTTTTACAAACTTGCTCCGTTTAAGTATGTTTATTTCGCTTTTGAAAAATGGCGATAACCAAAACATACATTCACTTCTCAGTTATGATAAATCGATTATTAGTATTGGGGGTTTTGTTTCTCATGTCGGCAGGGATGCTGCATGCGCAACAGACTGCCCATGTATTTGAAGGTGCACAGATCATACCCATAGCGGGAGATCCCATTGATAACGGTGTATTGGTCGTGCAAGACGGGAAAATAACCGCTGTTGGAGAAGCCGGTTCCGTTTCAATTCCCGGTGATGCCGTCCGGCACGATATGAGCGGAATGGTGATCATGCCCGGTCTGGTCGATACCCACTCTCATATTGGTGAGGGCGACGGCGGAGACGGATCCTCATCAATGCATCCCGATGTGCGCATCATGGATACGATTGATCCACGCAGCAAGACCTTTATTAAGGCTATGGCCGGCGGTATTACTACGGTAAATATTATGCCCGGTTCAGGACTTTTGATGAGCGGACAAACCGTCTATGTAAAAACCAAACCTTCCGACACCATAGAGGAGATGCTTGTGGTAGTGGATGAAGAGACCGGAATATACGGTGGTTTGAAGATGGCCAATGGTACCAATCCATTGCGATCGAACGGGAGCCCCGGCACACGAGCAAAATCGGCTGCGCTTGTTCGCGGACTTTTTGTAAAAGCTCAGGAATACCAGAGAAAAATCGAGGAAGCTGATGGCAATCCTGAAGAGATGCCGGCGCGAGATCTGGAGTTGGAGACGCTCGTAGAAGTGCTGGAAGGCAAGCGAATTGTTCACAATCACACTCATCGTCATGATGATATCCTCACGGCAATCCGCCTTTCAGAGGAATTTGGTTACCGTGTTGTATTGCAGCACGTGAGCGAGGCGTGGAGAGTGGCTGACGAAATTGCTGCATCCAATGTTGTGGGCTCTTCCATTATTCAGATTGATTCACCGGGAGGCAAGCTTGAAGCGATTAACCTTGAAGACACCAACGGAAAGGCACTTGAAGATGCGGGTGCACTGGTTGCGTACCACACCGATGACCCCATTGTGGACTCACGTTTCTTTATACGATCAGCCGCACTGGGTGTGAATGAGGGAATGAGCCGTGAAAAAGCTCTGGAAGCCCTGACCATAGCCGGCGCTAAAATGCTTGACCTGGACCATCGTGTTGGTTCGCTTGAACCCGGAAAAGACGCTGATTTCATTATTCTGAATGGAGATCCATTCAGCGTGTACACACATATCGAGCAAACCTGGATTGAAGGTGAAAAAGTGTGGGACCGCAGTAATCCCGAAGACAGGGTGTATGCAACCGGCGGATATGACATTTTCCGGTACAATGCCACTCATGTTCATGATATACACGAATGAGGAGGTCACCAATGAATATATTTAAAACAACAGGTACTGGAATGAAACTATTATGGTTTACTGCATCGGTCATAATGCTGATGGCGATTGTAAGTACTGCTTTTGCCCCTCAAGCTGCCGCTCAAATTGCTGTAAAAGGAGAAACCGTATATACGATGAATGGAGACGCGATATCCAATGGAGTCGTGTTGATACGGGACGGAAAGATAGAACGGGTTGGTTCAGCAAACCGGGTTCGTATCCCTGATGGTTATGAGATCCATGAGGCAGCCGTGGTAACTCCAGGTCTGATTGATGCCCGATCTGTTGTGGGTCTGGCCGGTTATTACAATCAGGATCATGATCAGGATCAGCTGGAAACATCCAATCCAATTCAACCGGAACTGAGGGCGGTGGATGCCTATAATGCGAGGGAGTTTTTGGTTGGATATCTGCGTGAGCATGGCATCACGACTCTTCATACAGGGCATGGGCCCGGTGCCGTGGTCAGTGGTCAAACCATGATTGTCAAAACGACGGGTGAGACCGTGAACGACGCGATGCTTGATGAATCAACGATGCTTTCCATAACGCTGGGATCCGGTATAAGCGGACGATTCAATTCACCGGGAACCCGATCGAAAACCGTTTCTATGCTAAGACAGGAGTTGATCAAGGCCCGTGACTATGCCGAGAAGCGTGCAAATGGCGAGACCGACGGAACCGATCTGAAGATGGAAGCTATGGCCGATCTGATTGATGGAGAAATCACCGCGATGGTGATGGCACACAGAGCTCACGACATCATGACGGCACTCAGAATTCAGGAAGAGTTTGGTTTCCCGATGGTGCTTGAAGGTGCTGCGGAAGCATATCTTATCATGGATGAAATTGAAGCTGCAGGGGTGCCGGTAATTATTCATCCGACAATGATTCGACCCGGCGGTGAAGCTAAAAATGCGAGCATGGAAACAGCCGGTAAACTTCATGAGGCGGGTATTCATGTAGCGTTTCAGAGCGGATATGAAGGATATGTGCCTAAAACGAGAGTAGCCCGATATGAAGCCGCCATCGCAGCCGCAAACGGTATGGGGATGGAACAGGCTTTGTATGCTCTTACAATGGGAGCAGCTGAATTGCTGGGCGTTGAAGAACGAATCGGCTCATTGGAACGCGGAAAGGATGCAGATCTTGTTCTTTTCGACGGTGACCCGTTTGAATATCTGACCCATGTTGAAGCGGTACTCATAAACGGTGAGGTGGTTTACACACCGGAGGATTAAAAAAGTTATATCCTTTTATGAGTCGTAAAAGATCATGATGGGATGAAGTAAAAACGATAGTACCCAACGCCGGTCTGCAAATGCGGTCCGGCGTTTTTTTATCGTTGATACAAATCGGACAGAACGCATAGGGTGTCTCACAATGTTGTGCAGAAGAAACTGCCAGCTAAATCCCGATATTGGCGGGTATTTTTCGTATCTTAAAAGTTTTCAGGAATTCTCAATTCATGTCAGACAGCGAAGTTAAATCTCCGGAAATCCAATCATCGAATAAGGCGGCCGAAGCGGCTGCTGAGAGGCCGATCATCGTAAAAGGAGCCCGTGTTCATAACCTGAAAAATATCGATGTAGAGATACCCAGAAATAAGCTGACTGTTATCACCGGTGTATCGGGATCCGGCAAGTCAAGCCTGGCATTTGATACAATCTACGCTGAAGGTCAGAGGAGGTATGTGGAGAGTCTATCCAGTTATGCCCGGCAGTTTCTGGAGCGGATGGATAAACCGGATGTGGATTTCATGCAGGGGATTTCACCTGCGATGGCCATTCAGCAGAAAACCACGACCAGCAATCCACGTTCAACCGTAGGTACAACGACTGAGATTTACGACTATGTAAGGCTTTTGTTTGCCCGTATCGGTAAAACCATTTCGCCTGTTTCGGGCAAACAGGTGCAGAAAGA
>JAWVZW010000171.1:0-5168 GCA_033721975.1 Balneolaceae bacterium | reverse complement strand
TATTTGTGGAAGACCACGCCATGATGTGAACGTCCGAATCGGGGATATCCTGTACCACATATGGATTGCCGAAAGCCATTACAATGGAGGGGATATCGCGGGATGTAAGCTCCTCAATAAACTCAAGCTGATCTGGCTGAACCTGAACCTGCCTGGAGGATCGAACGACAATAAAGGAACCGATAATGATCAGGTCAGCTTCCTGAGCAGCTTCTCTCATCTCTTCTTTTTCTTCTTCAGAAGTTCTTCGATCCAGTACATGAAAGGAGACATTATTGTGATACTTTCTCAGCTCTCTTGCAAAAGATGATCCCGTAGAACCTGATCGGTCGTCAGAGAGTGCAACAGCCATGATGTTCAGATAATCGACATCTCGTATTGGCAGCACTTGCCCTTCGTTTTTCAAAAGAGTTACAGATTCTCGTGCAATCCGTTCAGCAATGGCTCTGTATTCCGGTGTATGGATGGTATAGCTAAGCTCATCCAGGTTTACAAATCTGTTTTCAAACAGATTGTGCTCTGCTTTTAACGTCAGAATTTTCCGAACCGATTGATCAATTCTCTCTTCAGAGATCTCCCTGTTCAGAACGGCTCGTTTCAGTTCATGAATAGCCGTCATTTCATCCGGGCTGATAAGCATCTTATCTGCTCCGGCTTTCAATGCCAGTACCACTGCTTCACCCGGCGAGTAGTTGGCCGCAATCCCCTGCATCTCCAGTCCGTCTGTAACAACCAGGCCGTCAAACCCGAGACGATCGATTAGCAGAGACCCAAGGATACTTGCATCGAGCGTACCCGGCATGCTTCCGTTTGTACTGACATTTGGATAGGCAATGTGAGCACTCATCACACTTCTCAACCCATTGTCAATAGCTCTTTTAAATGGCAGCAGTTCAATCTCCTCCAGTCGGGATATGCCATGAGTTATAACGGGAAGATTTAAATGTGAATCCACATCGGTATCGCCATGGCCGGGGAAGTGTTTGGCAGTGGCAAGGATCCCTTCACTCTCAATCCCATCAATCATATGAAGACCAAAAAGAGCCACCAACTCCGGATCTGCAGAAAAAGAACGTACATTTATGACCGGGTTCTCCGGGTTGTTATTTACATCCAGAACGGGAGCGTAAATCTGGTGAACACCCAATGCTTTGGCTTCCCGAGCGGCAATTTTACCCTTCAAAAAGGCATTTTCCGGATTTCCCGTTGCAGCCACACCCATAGCAGGTGTAAACCTCGTAGATCCCTCCACACGCATTGCGGCTCCGAATTCCATGTCCTGAGATACCCAAAGCGGAAGTCTGGCCGCTTTTTGCAGTTTATTATGCAGCATAGCCTGACCATATACGTCTCCCCGAAAGAATATTACACCTCCGATATGATAGTCACGGATCAGCCTTTTCAGCCTTAAAAAATCAGGATCATGCTCGTTCGTAAAGGTACCATATGCAGGAACGGAAAAAAGCTGACCAATCTTTTCATCCAGTGTCAGGTTAGCAAGAATAGAATCAACTGATAAATCAGAAGAAGCAGGGTTCGGTTCAGAGATTTTGAAATCTCCGTTGGCTGGTACCGGTTTAGGTAGGTCAGTTCGTTCCGACTTTGTTAATTTGAATGGCTCTGAGCTTTTGCAGCCTCCGATCCAAATGCTGATAAAAAAAAGCAATACAAATACTGAGGATAATCGTCTGAAATTAAAAATCTGTGGGTTCACTTTGGATTGAAGATTGAATGATTAAAACGCTGCAGGAAAGGGTTCATTCAGATGATTCTGGTACCAGCTTCATGGTTTGAAAGCTTGCCTGCTGAAAAAATGTGCTGTCTTTGTAGATGTAACGGTATCTTCCTTCCAGCCACATATCCGTCTGATCTCCGTAATAGGTTGAAATCGGGTTGCCTGACTGTCCGGTTGGTAAAACG
Source organism: Balneolaceae bacterium (assembly GCA_033721975.1). GTDB lineage: Bacteria > Bacteroidota > Rhodothermia > Balneolales > Balneolaceae > Rhodohalobacter. The sequence continues at coordinate 3,248 of JAWVZW010000171.1, read as the reverse complement.
GATAAACTGCTGCTGTTATTGGAGAGATCCACAATTCGCCTGATAGAGGGACCCAGGAATACTTCAAAGGGACGGTCCCACGCGTATTCTGCTTTGTTGATCGACATGGAATGCCCGGGAGGACTGTAAGGGCCCTTATTAAAAAGACTATTTACGATGACTTTCAAAGTGCCGGGGGCATTGGGATTTTCCGCGGCCTCACCCAGAAGAGGGGGTTTCAGCGTAAGTGAGTTCACATTTTCCCACCGCCAGTCATAGGGTTCACTCCCAAAACGATTCTGCAGCTGTTCAATGGTCTCCCTCATACTTTTACGTACAATATCAGCCCTGTTTTCCTGATCCTCTGTGGTAATATCATTAAAGAAGACGCTGTCATTATCGATCATACGATGGAGAATACGTACAGGTAAATAGCTGAGACGTGTCAGTGTTTCATAGGAGTGACTGCCAAGTTCATCCGCAAGCGTATTTCTGGATAGGTTCAGGTAGAAGAGGTCAAAGACCGTGGCTGCGGTAGAGCTGGATGTATAGTAGTAATCCCAATTTTCAAGGTAAGATCGGACCAGATCAAACTCGGATCGCCCAGGTCCCCTCAGCATGGGAAGAATATCTTCCGTTATTTCACGGGCGTGTTCTGAGTAGGTATCAACCTGCATTTGCTGAATAAATTCCTCGCCCATCAATTCTTCAGTTTGAAGAAGCTGAGTCACACGCATGATTCGGGAAGGGGGTGCCCAAAATGAACCGATATAGTGACTGTAGCTATCCGTATGAAGTTTATTGTTGGAGTGGGCCACAAATCCTTGTGCAGGGTTCACAAGCTTTGGCAGTTCATCATAAGGTATGTAACCGTTCCAGATGGATGATGGATCAGAACCTTCTCTGAAAAGGAGAGGATTTTCATTTCTAAGAGGAATTGCACCCGCACTAAAGATCGCAATGTTATTCTGCTTGTCAGCATAAGTAATATTCATTGCAGGAGATTTGAATGCCTCTACAGCATTTTCAAATTCCTGAATGGTTGAAGCATGATTCATTTGATAAACGGCCATCCCTTCATGACTCACTCTGTGCCCGGTCCATGCAAGCGATACCGTCTGAGTAATGGTGGTGTCCGCATCTTCAGCAATCAGATCGGTTACGATGGGACCGTTTCGGGTTTCTCTGACACGAAAAAGCTGATCATCAGAACCTTTCACACGAATGATTTCATTGCGAATCCGGAAAGATTCCGTCAAAGGTTCTTCAGCAGAACCTCCAATTACATACCTGGTTGAATCACTGTTGTCTAACGTTTCCACATAAAAATCCGTCACATCTGCCATCATGTTTGTGATAGACCAGGCAGCATGATCATTGTTTCCTAAAACCATAAATGGAATGCCCGGTATGGTGGCACCTGTAATTCGATGGCCGGGGATCCTATAGTGAGCTTCAAACCAAAAACCGGGTATGCTGAGCCCCATGTGAGGATCTCCGGCTAATATCGGCAGGCCTGATTCTGTTTTAGAACCGCTGACAGCCCATGCATTGCTGCCCACCTGAGTGCCTTCCATGGATAGAATCTCTTTTCTGCTAAAATCCAACTCAATGAGAGGCAGCAACGAACCGGCTAACCGGCGGCTTTGAGCATCATTCAATGTAGTTGGATACCTGTCATCATATTGCGGGAATAGTTCCTGTAAACGGGATGGTGGGAGCGACTCTTCAAGAAAGGCAAAGGTCAGTTCACTCCACCAGTGAATATTTTGGTCCCATGCCATCAGGCGGGTCAGAGCAATGGAATGAGTCACGGTCCACTCAATGGGCTCCATATCCAGAAGTGTGAACTGCATAGGCAGACTCCGCCTGTTGTTGTTTACATATTCATTAACACCGTCGGCATATCTCTGCAAAAGTTGAATCAACTGAGGATCCGACTCATTCTGGATTCTTAAAGCTGTCTCCCAGAAACCAAGCGTACGCTGATACTGATCCAGTTCAACAAGATCTTCTCCAAAAAACTCAGCAAACCTGCCTTCAGCTGACAACTGGGAAAGTGTCATTTGCCAAAGTCTTTCCTGTGCGTGAACATATCCTGCAGTAAAATAGAGATCCTCTTCATTTTCGGCATAGATGTAGGGAACTCCATAGCTATCCCAATGGATATCGACTGTGGATGATAAATTGGTAGACTCAATGACGGCAGAATAGTCCGGAAGGGGCCTGACGAAGGTCCAGTAAATGCCGATTACGGCAAATCCTGACAACACCAAAAAGGTCAGCAATAAAAACCGAACTATAGAACCCATGGCGAAATATCGATAAAGACGTAAATAAGTAGCCGTTTTGATTGAAAATTCCCGTCAAAATACATACTCTCAAGGCCGAATGAAATGATGAATAAATGATTGAAGAATTATATACGGAGCTAAAATATGAGTGACCTGAAAACAGTAGCAGTTATCGGTGGCGGCACAATGGGGAACGGTATTGTGCATGTATTTGCAATGAACGGATTTGATGTCAAGCTGGTGGAAACCAGCCAGCAGCTGGCCGACCGGGCTATGAATACCATCGATAAGAATTTAAGCCGGATGGTTAGCAAGGAAAAGATTACCGAAAAAGAGAAGAATGAGACCCTTGAAAGGATTCAGCCCGTCCTGAATATACCGGGTGCAGTCAGTAAAGCAGATCTGATTGTAGAAGCCGTTCCTGAAAATTTTGACCTTAAAAAGAAGATCTTCAAGGAGGTGGATGAACATGCTCCTGATCATGCGATTCTGGCGAGCAATACATCATCGATTTCTATCACAAAATTGGCAGCTGTTACCGGCAGAGCTTCACGGTTTATAGGGATGCATTTCTTTAACCCCGTTCCTGTTATGAAGCTGGTAGAAGTTATCAACGGACTGGAAACAGATGAAGAAGTGACCGATACCATTATGTCCATATCGGAAAAACTTGGCAAGGTTCCTGTACCCGCAATGGATTTTCCCGGTTTCGTTTCCAACCGCGTGCTGATGCCAATGATTAATGAAGCCATTTTTTGTGTTCATGAGGGAGTGGCCAAGCCCGAGCACGTTGACCAGGTAATGAAGCTGGGAATGGCGCACCCTATGGGACCACTGCGCCTGGCAGATTTTATTGGCCTGGATGTGTGTCTGGATATTTTGAATGTTCTTTATGATGGTTTCAAGGATCCGAAATACCGTCCCTGCCCCTTACTGGTAAAAATGGTAGATGCCGGCAAACTTGGGGATAAGACC
>JAWVZW010000170.1:0-5174 GCA_033721975.1 Balneolaceae bacterium | reverse complement strand
TCGGCCTGTCCTGAATTCACCTGTAAGGATATCCTGTAGCCGGTTGGCCGTGGCCAGTGCATCTCTAAGCCCTTCCGGAGCCTCAGTCTCACCGGCTCTCAAAATGTAGGCATTGCGCTGGGTATCCGTTGCAAGGCCCAGATATACAATCCCAAAATCTACATGTACCAAATCACCCGGTTGAATAATATTCGCTTCAGCCCCGGATGAAAAGTCACCGCTGTGTTCAGGTGATTCACTTCTGTATACCGACACAGAAGGATGGAACCAGGCCGTCAGGTTCAGATTTCGGATTTTTTCACGATACCACCACTGAACATCTTCTGTTGTTGTTACTCCGGGCGTGATGACTCTTTCCGACAGCCCTTCCGCTACGATATGGTGTGCGATACGGTTTATCTGTCTGTATACCGTCAATTCCTCTTCGGTTCTGGTTTCGAGCCACCCAATAGCCAAATTTTCAGCCGAAACAATCCTCTCCTGCAGTTCTTCAGAAAGGCTGCCTCTTAAATCCATGAAGTCCGTATGGCTGATTCCATCCGCCGCTGCAAAATGCTCCGATATATTGACACCGATCTTATCAGGATTTTTCTCCCTCACAATTTCTCCAAATCTGCGCCACTGATCAGGCTGCTCATCCGGAAACCATTGTGTTTCAAAAAACCCGATATCATATCGGGCTACCGCTAACCTCTCAACGGGCTGTCCGTTGCCCGGATCGTAGAACATCAGGATCGTAGTTCTGCGGGAACTTTGCCAGGTTGCAGGAAGCATGGTAAGCAATACCGGATCCTCGTTATACTCACGGGCAACCAGCACCCACATGTCAATTCCCTCCCTGCGCATCAATTCCGGCACAAGAGTATCCAGCCGATCCTCAGTCCAGCGGTCCATAATTTCCGCTCTCTCCCTCATCGTAAGTATGTGAGGCTGAATATCATTTCTGGCTTGCGCATAGACCCATTCGGGCATTATGGTAAGGAGGATCAATAATAATATTGACAATAATCGCATTTTCAGGATGTTAAATTTAGGTATTCTTTGATTGCAGACTGAACAGTTTAAAAAAAGGCCTTATCTTAACGAAAAAGAAATTCTAAATCGCCGGGCTTATTTATGAAGGTAACACCTACAAGCAACAGCAGACTTTCAGATATTGACTTTAACAACTTACAGTTCGGAAGGGTCTTTTCTGATCATATGCTCGAAATGACCTATAAAGACGGAGAGTGGTCGGAACCGGAGATTAAACCATACGGACCCATTACCGTTGAACCCTCTCTTCATGCACTGCATTACGGGCAAGCGATCTTTGAGGGAATGAAAGCCTATTATGCAGAGCCCGGAACAATTAATCTTTTTCGACTTAACGATCACCATGAAAGGCTGAACAACTCCGCTCACCGGCTTTGCATGCCTGAAGTAGATAATGAAGTATTCATCAGGGGTCTGGAAGAGCTGATCAAGCTGGATCATCAATGGGTACCCAAAACATTTGGACATGCTTTGTATCTGCGTCCTTTTATGTTTGCCTCCGAAAACTATATTGCTGCCAAGGCATCAACTGAATACAAGTTTTTTATCATCACCAGTCCGGTAGCCGCTTACTACAGCGAGGGATTTAACCCGGTAAAACTCACCACCTCAGAGAATTATGTACGTGCCGTTAAAGGCGGAACAGGGGCTGCCAAGGCTGCCGGGAATTATGCAGGAAGCTTTTTGCCCGCCAAAAAAGCAAAAGAGATCGGGTACACCCAGGTTTTATGGCTTGACGCCGTAGAACAGAAGTATATAGAAGAGGTTGGCACCATGAATATCTTCTTCCTGATTGGGGATACACTTATTACGCCCAAGCTCTCCGGTACGGTACTCCCGGGTATTACCCGCCGATCGGTAATCGCCATAGCCAAGGAAATGGGAATAAATGTGGAAGAAAGAAGAATATCCATTGACGAGATCTTTGACGCCTGGAAAGATGGATCCCTGAAAGAGATTTTCGGGTCCGGAACCGCAGCCGTAATCTCACCGGTAGGCCTTATCAATCATAAAGGCGTGGATCTTGAATTGAATCAAAAAGAGATCGGACCTTTCGCCAAAGAGATGTTCGACAAACTTACGGGCATCCAGTATGGAAAAGTGGATGACACTTACGGATGGACTCATCCTGTACAGGTTGGAAAGGAAATAGCCGTATAAAAGACCGTTACTTTAACTCCACATTGCAATCTGAGTGAAGTAAGTGTCCTCCCGGATGCGGTATGAAAAGGATTTGCCCTAGCCTACAGTATCCACTCCTACGGTGTAGTAACTGGACGTGATTTCAAAAGGATGAACAGGGCTGTTGAAATTCAAATCCATTCTTCCCAGCCTCACACCGCTGTGGCCCATCTGCGTAATCAGAGTCTGGCTACCCGAAGGATTTGTCACAAACACCGGGTTATCTAAAAATGTATGGGTGTGTGCACCTATAATAAGATCGATACCTGAAACATTGGCAGCCAGTTTCAAATCATCCATTCGTGAATCCGGATAGTGATATCCTAGATGACTGAGGCAGATGATGAAGTCGCAGTTATGAACTCCTTTCAGGCTCTCCACCATACCTCGGCCCCATACTTCAGGCCTTCTTGACAATACATCACCCCGAAGTTCAGGATCCACAACTCCATCCAGCGGGATACCCAGACCGAAAATTCCCACTTTGAACCCTTTAAATTCCTTTATCGTGAAGCGCTGAACATAAGGGTTCATAGGTGTATTTCGTACTTCGTAATTGGCAGCCAGGATTGGAAAACCTGCTTTTTTTGCTGCTTCAGCAAAGCCATCCGGACCCCTGTCAAATTCATGATTCCCTACCACCATGGCATCATATTTCATTTCGGTCATCAGCTCCAGATCCACACTTCCACCATACATATCGAACCATGATGTTCCCTGGAACACATCACCCGCATCCAGCAGCAGCACATGATCTACCTCACTGCGGATTTTCTTAACTAACGCCGACCGTCTGGCTATACCTCCCAAACCGCTGAATTCCAGTGAATTTTCCGGGAATGGGTCCAGGCGAGCATGAGTATCGTTGGTGTAGAGAATGGTAAGATCAGGAATCAACGGCTGAGCAGAGGATAGCCGGTTCAGCCATACAGGAAGCATGCTTCCTGCTGCCATTGCCGCACTTTTTCTGATAAACTCCTTGCGGGAAATCATCTGCGTATCCTGCCGTCGGTTATGGGTGCCACCTCTCTTCTCGAGCGGAAATAATCGACAATCAACTCCCTCACCGATACCTCGAGGTCGATTCTGTCTGTATAATTCCACAATGCAGGGTAAAGATCGCCTCCATCTGCAGCCCAGCTGGAGGTAGCAACCAGGTAATTTCTGTTTCTATCCAGAACTTCTGAATTGACCAGTATACCGACTGCCCTTCCGTTTCTGATCATGAAACGCATACCGCTCACGGGGCTTCCTCCCAGTTCAGCAATCCGACTGGCCAGGTTTTCAATTTCATTCCCTGAAAGTGTCAGAACTACAAGATGATTATCGTAAGGCATGAAATCCAGCAATTCACCTACCGTTACTTCTCCGGGTTCCAGATAGAGCTTGAATGATGATTCTCCCATGATCCCCACATTTACATATGTCTCAAGCTCCGCTCCGGCTCTGAATCGAAGAGCATCCGTAACAATATTACCCAGGGGGCTTTCAGGCTGACCAAATCGAAGTGTATCGCTGACCACGGCTACGGGTGTTCCCATCACACTGTTTAGTGAGTCACGATAGGAATCCAGCAGCAAAGCTATTTCAGGATCTATCGGGGGGTCTGTTCTTAGAATATCCGGTTCTGATTCACCCTGCCCCTCCATTGACGCCGAACCGGCTGCACATCCGCCTAAAAGCAAGCCTGCTGAGATCCATAAAATAACTGAAAATCTTAGCATGCGGATCCAGTTTAACGTCGTTGTCTGATCATGTTCATCATCAGATCTGAGAGACCCAGAATTTGAGTATCTGATGCCATTTCGGTTTTTGAGATATCGAAATCCAAAGTTTTAATACCTGCACTTTCAGCCCGGTAGCTCAGAATACCTTTTTGATATACCTCAATCAACAGAGGAAAACTGTTTCTGTTCATTACCAGTTCAACCGGCACTTCTTCATCTATCTGACGGGCACCTGTTGTGTGCCAGGTTTCCTCCAGCAACCCCCAGTTCACTTTAATGTCATCGGTAAGCCAGACGGATATTTGCTCATCCCCTCCGTTTCGGGTCAGTACAAATTCATTGGTTTCATAGCCTTGAATGGTACGGGTATTTCCCGTTTCACGAACGTCCTGTTCCCAGTTGAACTCTTTCTTTGGTGCAGAACGATCTCTTCCCTGAACTCTGTTAATCAGATTCATTAAGGCATCAATATCGCTTTTTGCAATTTGATAGGCTTCCCGCTCTCCTGTCCGAAACAGAAAATCACTTAGATCATTTCTCACCAAAACGCTGTTCGTTCTTAGACCGGGCATGACGTCCAGTCTGCTGGCTGATTCAATCGAGATTCTGTTGTTGGTAAATATGAAATCCAGGGTCGTAATATCACCCGGTGCTTTCATGTCTTCAAGCAGAAAATTTATCTCGCCTTCAAATTGGGCCTGAACATGTTTTTGCAGGCCTGTCAGGACTACGACAAGTAAAAGTGTGAGTACTATTCGAAAACCCTTCATATGCATTTGGAATCAGTTAATCTATAGGGAAATGAACGACATGTAATCTGAAATGTTTCACGCATTCACTTCAGCTGATTCCTCGAGTTCAATATTCACCTTGTGGATCCAGCCGCCTGCTACCACATCATCATCCTCATAGCAAACGACAGCCTGGCCGGGTGTAATCGCTTCTCTTCCGGCAGGGAAATGTACCTGCATTTCATCATCTGAAAGCTGGCGAAGGGTGCCGATTGCACCATTGTCGTTATAGCGGATTTTGCCCGTAATCTCCATTTCTCCGTCCGGAATTCTGTCATATTTCACCAGATTCATCTCTTTGGCACGGAGCGTGGTACTGATCAGATCTTCTTTTTCACCAATGGTAATTACGTTTCGCTCAGCATCGATATGCGTAACATATACCGGTTTGCCGAGAGGAAGGTCCAGACCGCGGCGCTGCCCGATGGTATAGAAGGGA
>JAWVZW010000169.1:0-5212 GCA_033721975.1 Balneolaceae bacterium | reverse complement strand
GAAGCCGTCTGCCGGCTCAGGCTGTAGCCGAGGGACTGCGCAGGCAGCTGCAGGGAGGATCTCCTGCCTCCAGTATTCTGCAAAACCTATTTAACGGAGACGTTGGCGGAGGACCTCCGGGCAATGTTCCAGCCGGTCTTAAATCAACCATACCTGTTAAGCCTACGGACGGAATATTTTGACAGAATAATTATTTGTAACCAGGTTCATTTTCATTCGTCATACGGGCAGAGATTTGAAAAATGTGGATATACCCATCAAACATTCTCACAGAGATAATAAAAATTAACGATTGAACTCATGAAAAAAGTCATTACAGCAATCATTACCCTGGGTGCTATGCTCTTTGCTGGCTGCTCAATGGATGTAAAAACAGACACGGGATCTCTTAAAGTTCTTCTTCATGATGCACCGGCAGACTATGAAGCAGTGAACATCTTTGTAGAACGGGTTGAGATTAACAATACGGAAGGAGATGAAGGCTGGCAGGTAATCAGTGAACCCAATCAGTCATATGATATTCTTCAGCTGACAAATGGAAATTTTGAGCTCCTGGCCGATGTTGAACTCGAGCCCGGCTTTTATCCACAGCTGAGGCTCGTCGTAAGCCGCGATGACAATTCCGTTGTTATAGACGGTGAATCAAAAAGTCTTTTTGTACCCAGCGGAGCACAGACAGGGGTGAAAATCAATGTGGATGCGGAAATCAAAGAAGGAATTGAATATACGATCCTTCTTGATTTTGATGCTGAAAGAAGTGTCGTTAAAACCGGACAGGCACCTTTCCCGGGATACCTGTTGAAGCCGGTGATACGAGCATCCAACCGTGCTGAAACAGGAAATATTGCCGGAATTGTAAGTCCGTTTGAGGCCAGGGCAGCTGTATTCGCTATTGTGGGTGAAGATACCCTGTCTACAACCTATGCTGACGAAGAGAACGGTGAGTTTATGCTGGTGGGTCTGGAGGAAGGGTCCTATAAAGTTTCGGTGGAACCCCGTGAAGAAGGTTATGAATCTGCCGCACTGGAAAATGTTGCAGTAGAAATTAATGAATCCACAGATGTGGGTACCATAGAGCTGGAAACTACAGATACTACAGAGTAGAGTAAGAAGACCCGAATAAACATACGGGTACAGCTATAAAAGCAAAAAACCCTGCAGATATTATTTCTGCAGGGTTTTTTTATGTCTTTAAAGTATGGGTCCGGCCGAAAGCCATAGATCCGGAAGATTCAGATCATGCCGGAATGGCGGTCTCTGCATGAAATTCCGATATAGAGCTCAATTTAACAGGATTCGCAAAAAGCGTGGCGGAAGTGCTGCCGGTAATTTCAACTTCCACATAGTCACCCTTTTGAAAATCCATTCGATCGAATACAACCATCTTATTGGTATCGGTTCGTCCGGCTAGCTGTTGATCAGATCGCTTGCTTTCGCCTTCAACAAGAACCAGGTGACGCCGACCGGTTTCAGTCTCATTATTTTTCTCCTGGATATTCATCTGCTGACGAATGATCTCGCTGAGCCGTCGCTTTTTCACATCCTCCGGAACGTTGTCTTCATACTTGCGGTGCGCAAGAGTGCGTTCCCGCTCGGAATATGCAAACATATAAGCCAGATCATATTCAACAATCTTCATCAGGCTCATGGTCGCTTCGTGTTCCTCTTCGGTTTCATCGCAAAAACCGGCAATGATATCCGTTGAGAGCGAAACTCCGGGGATAATCTCTCTCATGCGGTCGATCAGGGTGAGATACTGTTCCCGGGTATAAGGACGCCGCATCCGTTCGAGCATGGTATCGCTGCCTGCCTGAGCGGGAATGTGTATATAATTGCACAGATTGGGCCGCTCCGCAATCAGATGCAGAAGGGGTTCAGGAAAATCTTTCGGGTGCGGGGAAGAAAATCGAAAGCGAATATTCGGATTAGCTTTGCTGGCTTCGTCCATCAGCCGGGTAAAATCAATCCCTTCATAATTATAAGAGTTTACATTCTGTCCCAGCAGCGTCACTTCCTTATAGCCCTGCTCGCGAAGCTGATCGATCTCTGTCAGAATACTGCTCATCGGACGGCTTCGTTCACGGCCGCGGGTAAACGGGACCACGCAGAAGGCACACATATTATCGCAGCCGCGCATGATGGATACAAAGGCGGTAACACCATTGCCGCTCGTTCGTACAGGTGTGATATCGGCATAGGTTTCCTCAAGGGAGAGCAAAACGTTCACGGCTTTGCGTCCGTCATCCACTTCTTTCAGCAGATTTGGAATATCCCGGTAAGCGTCCGGACCAACCACAATATCCACCAGCTGTTCCTGGTCGATTATTCTTTCTTTGATGCGTTCGGCCATACAGCCCATGACACCAACGGTGAGCTCACCTTTCTCCTTTTTGAGAGATCTGAACTCTTTCAGGCGGTTCCAGACCCTTGTTTCTGCATTTTCACGGATTGAGCAGGTATTCACAAAAATGATGTCCGCCTCTTCTGCAGACTGAACCGGATCCATTCCATGGTCCATCAGGATTGAATTCACCACCTCCGTGTCGGCAAAGTTCATCTGACAACCATAGGTCTCTATATAAAATCGCTTATTGTCCATTTTCCGGTCTGCTGCTATGTGGTTTGATTCGCGGAATTTCGTAGGCGGAAAAGATACAAAATATCCTGAGGGAAGTCATTCATCACTGTTCTGTAACGACAAGATTCGATTTGCACCCAACTAAATGATCTGGAAGTAGAAAAAAACCGGAGATTAGGATCCTAATAAAGGGTATAAGTCCGGTTGAATTCAGTTCAGAGGTGCAGATTCCGATTCAGGCCCGCCTGTAATCAAGACTATGTCGCGGTCGGTTCCGCTGCGAATGCTGAAGTCGCCGTTGGAGGACCGGGTGGAGCCTGTGAGAGCAAATCGCCCGTCGGAAAATTCAATCAGTGATGAAGCGGTTTCATCATTACTGCCTCCCAGAAGAGTGGCAGAAAGGGCATTGCCGTTTTCATCTGAATTGAGAATAAACAGATCGAACCCGCCGCGATTGAGTCCTTCAAAATTACCATTGTTGGAAATCGTTTCACCTGCGATTCTGAAACCGCCACTGGTTCTTTCGGTGATTCCGAATGCACGATCGGCTCCTCCTCCTCCGTAGGTATTCACCCACTCAATCGATCTTGTAGTATTCAGCTTCATGATGAATGCGTCAAAATTACCGCGATTCAGGGAATCAAAATGGAACGTATCGGAACTGCTGGCACCGGCAATAGCATAACCACCGTCAGATGTTGTAATAACTGTATGACCTATATCCAGCCCGGATCCGCCGTATGTTGTCAGGGCAAAGAAATCACCGTTTAGTTCTGCTTCGAGCAGGTAAAAACTGGTCTGACCGGGTTGGACCCTGTTGAATATCCCGTCAAACGATCTGAAAGAACCCGTTACGGCAATCCGGTCCTGGCTGCTGATGACCAGATCCAGGCCCTCATCATCCGAAGTGCCGCCGTATGACCTGAACCAAAGGGGCTGACCGTTGACATCTGTGGAAATCAGAAAAATATCGGAACTGGCATTGTCCCGGAATGAGAAATTTCCGTCAAAAGACCGTGTGAAGCCTGTTATGGCATAACCGCCCTGTGGTGACTCAACTACCGCTGTTGCTTCCTCATTATTGTTGCCGCCATAGGTTCTTGCCCAGATCAGAACACCTTCCGGTGAGACTTTCATCAACACTGCATCCACATTTCCGCGATTCAGACCGGAGAATGTACCGGTGTTACTCGCGGAATACCCGGCAATGACAAAATTACCTTCTGAATCTTCGATCACATCCAGGGCACCGTCAATATTGTTCCCTCCAAATGCCCGAATCCATGTCACATCACCGTTGCCGTCCAGTTTGGCTGCATACAAATCCTGTGCTCCAATGGAGAGGCCTCCGAAATCACCATTCAAGGAATTAAAATTGCCTGCAATCAGAAATCCGCCATCGGAAGTCCCGGTAACGGACATCCCCGAATCATCGGCGGATCCTCCTATAATGGTTGCAAAAATGCCGTCCTCATCATCGCCGTTTTCACCGGGTGAGGTGATGGAAGCCGCATCACAGCCCCATAGAGCCAGGGATCCGGCCAGCAAAAGAAGAAGCATTTTTAAATTCGAATTCATAAGCCTCATTGGATCGGTGATCAGGAATGATTGAAAGTCAATCAACTTGCTGCGTATTAATTCAGGATTTCAACGAGCTCAACTTCAAATACCAGCACGGCGCCCGGTAATATACCTGCGGGCGGATTATTTCCGTAACCAAGGTCTGTCGGGACAAAAAGTTCATAGGTTGAGCCGGGTGTCATCAGCTGTAATCCTTCGCTGAAACCGGGAATCACACCGTTTACGGTAAATTGCACGGGATCTCCCTCAGATGCATCAAAAACGTAACCATTCGTGTAACTTCCTGAGTAGTTGGCAGTCACTTGATCAGTTGCCTGCGGCGTCTCACCCTGTCCTTCCTGGATTACACGGTACTGTAAACCGCTGCTGGTTTCAACAACGCCTTCATTTTGAGCATTCTGCGTCAGAAATTCATTCTGGTCGATCAAAAAGGAGTCGAGAGTCAATTCAAAGAAATATACCCTGCCGTCTCCTGTAGCAAGAGAAGAGGGGAGGACAAATTCATAAGTAGCACCGGGTGTCATGAGCTGAATGCCTTCACCCAAGCCCCTGAATGTTGTCATATCACCGGGGAGAAAAATATCGAGTTCTTCCTGGGTGCTGAATGTTATCGTGTTATCTACAGAGTTTCCCTGGTAGCTTACAAAGCTGAATTGATCTCCTTCAGGTGATTCTCCCTCACCCGGTTCAACCACGCGGTAAAGAAGTCCGCTGCTTGTCTGTTGGACACCCTGCTGCATGCGGAAGTCCTCGTAAAAAGCGATATCTCCGGAATCGTCATATTCCTCCTGAGAGGAGTTCAGGCATCCGGTAACCAGGATGAGTAAAAAGGGGTAGAGGTATTTTTTCATCTAATTAAACGTATTTGGAGTTTCTTGCGGTTCTCAAGAACAGTAACTCATAAACCCTGTTTATATTATTACAGGATAGCAGAATCAGGTAACTGTTTCAGATACTTCTCGGTTTTTAACATTAGATCAGGAACCCTGTTTTCCAATGCGGAAAGGAGGTGTTCATCATAGAATTCAGGATTTTCTGATTTTTTCCAGAAAG
>JAWVZW010000168.1:0-5262 GCA_033721975.1 Balneolaceae bacterium | reverse complement strand
CGGCTGCCATCCGGATGTATAGTTGTCCACATCCAGTCCGGCAGGTACACCCGTTACCCCAGCAGGTTTACCTCTCAAATCCTCGAGATAGGCCAGGGTATCTTTCAGGACATCTCCGATTTTGGTTGCGTTGGCACGTGATTTGGTGTTGGAAATGTCAAAAATCCTCTGTTCCGCATGATCCAGCACATCGAACGCCTCGGTCGTGGTATCATAGGCATCCTTGATGATATCATTGCAGTTCAGAATCAAATTACGCTTGATTGCCTTTTCAGCAATAATTTGTGCATGATACTCTATACTGGCTGCCGAGCTGACCGAACGGGTCAGATCCGCCAAGTATCCGCCTCCGCCAACACTATCCAGTAGGTTTTTGTCACGCAGTTCATTTTCAACCGTAATCAGATCGAGAGGATTGTCACGCTCATACAGATCATAAAGGGTTTCGAAAATATGGCGGTGGGCAGGCTTGTAAAAATCCTCAGCCTTCAGCATTTGAAGCGCGATGGTTGCCGCTTCGTGTTCAATCAGCATGGAGCCAAGAACAGCTTCCTCGATTTCAACCGCCTGAGGGGGCACACGGCCTCCCTCGTGAGGAGTTTGCCCATTGGAATTTCTTTGAGCATTTGAACTGTTTGGGCCTGGCATTCTATGTGATACTGACTGGTTTAAAAAGGTTATTCAGAAGCAGATTCCCGTCATTTTGCTGAGAATGAATCCGGTTGAGATTTGAGGCGCAATCGGAATTCTGCCGGATGTATAAAGTAAAGAAACCGCAAGGATTTTCGGAGAAAGAATTCCTGAAAATTTTTCAATGCTCACAAGTTTACACTGTGCTCAGCACTACCAGTTTGGATAGGTCAGTGATCTCAATTTTTTGATCCCTTGCAGGATTTAAAGACACTTTTGGTGTTTGTGAGGAGGATCGGCTGCCGGAAAATATACCCAGTGCGATCTCATCATGACGCCGTGCAACCTGCTGAATGTCAGTAAAAGTGAAGGAATCATGGGTCAAACCATAATCGGACGGATCACGGAAAATGATTTCTGCTCCTCCAGCGGTAAAAAGTTCGCTATAGACCGTATTGAGTTCCCGCCGCATAGCGATCGTTGCCAATACATTACTGAGTATCAGAGGCCCAATGATCATTTCACTTCTGAAATTTCGGATCAATATCTCGTTATTGGGATCTGCCAGTTCCATTATGATATGGGGACGTTTTTCTGCTTTCTCCAGAATATCTTCTAGAAGTGTATATCCTACGATGGTTCTGGCATCGGCTTCCTCTTCTGCAGAAAGTTTATCACTGCTCACCAGAAGAATCCGGTCATAGGAATCAGGCTCCAGACTGCGAAGTTCAATCTCGCGTATATAGTCAAGATTCACCTGGTTACAGGTTACCACCTCTTTATCCGGTTCAAGAAGATCTATTTCACGTTCACGGCTTTCCAGGGATCGAACAGACGCGATGGTAATGTGAAATGATTCTTCCTTGTAGGTACCAAGTTCTTTTACAAGTGCCGGAACATGGTGATTCCATCCGAGAATTAGAAGTTTGATCGCATCGGGTGTTCTTATCGGAGAAAGTGTTGAGTTAGGCTTACTTACTAGCTCGGCTGATTGCTTGGAATGCGTTGATTTTCCCTGATTGACCCATTCTGAGTTATGCAAATTTCTGGACAGCAGAACCAACTTGTCATCTTCTTCAAACCTGAAATCAGAGGGGGGATTTAAGATTGGCTGATAGGAATCTTCTTTTGGCCTGATTACCCCCAACAGAATACATTTTGTAAAGTGTGCCAGAACATTTTCAAATGTCTTTCCGGTTGCCTCAATGTATTCCCTGACGTAGATGTTATTATTTAAACTATGTGAGAGAAGCTCATTATAGATTACCGAGAGTCCATAGTGCCGAATATTTTGTGCGATTAGCCGACTGACAATTGTGTCGCTTGAAATTACTTCCATGGGTCCGCTGTAGGCTCTTTTTGCGGCGTTTAGTTTGTTTTCGTCCTGCAGCTCTGCGACTACAAACGGCTTGTTTTCATCCGACAGGTTTTCCGTTTCTGCATTGATAGAAAGCAGTGCCTTGATAGTCTC
Source organism: Balneolaceae bacterium (assembly GCA_033721975.1). Classification (GTDB taxonomy): domain Bacteria; phylum Bacteroidota; class Rhodothermia; order Balneolales; family Balneolaceae; genus Rhodohalobacter. The sequence continues at coordinate 3,161 of JAWVZW010000168.1, read as the reverse complement.
AACGTCAGGCGTTATCAGTTCCTTGGTTTCGTATGTATGGCTGGGAATAATGATAGCTGCAGCGTTGGCACAATCGACCCGCTTAAGATGTTCCCGATCAATTGCCTCACCTGAACGAAGAATAATCTGATTGGCCTGTCTACCTATCAGCGGATGATCTCTTAATTCCTGGTGGCGTTCAGTGGTTACGTCATCGGAAAGAATAATCAGCTTTAATGAACGCGCACCATGTCTTTTTAAAAATCTCTTTACCCTGGCTGCGGAATGATGAAGTTCAGCAGCAATATGGACGGTACGGTTGGTCCAGCCAAGAATTACGAGATGTTTAGAAGCTGATACCCGCGTTAAACCCTGCTCCAGAATACGGATCTTCCGGTTCAGCCATGTGGCAATAATCGCTACGAGAGAACCCACAAAAACGACATTACCGGCAATCGTCAAAAAAGTGGAGATAATTCTTCGCCAAACGCCTTCATCATCTCCCAGATAACCGGGATCGGAAAGCCTTAAAAAGGCCCACCAGAGACTCTCCATAAAACTCTGGGAATCGTTGATTGGAAGAACAAGAACTGCCCCCAATATGGAGATAAAACCCAGGAGTGCAGCTATAAACAGAAGCTGATTAAACGTGCCTTTTACGAACTGTCTTTCCAGGAAAAAGTTAAATCGTTCTTTAAGCCGGAAGTGATTTTTTTTCATGCAGATGCGCTAGGTTGTGACAAATACCCGGATTTAAGGGATCAGAAGTTACCCTGTTAAAAAAAGTTGAGACAGACTTAAATAAATGAAAAAAATCAGAATTAACTGCCCAATCTTTCAGTCATTTTATAAATCATATACACGGGAACACAAATGATATATGAGTATAAAAGAAAAGGAGCCTCCGATCAAAGAGACCCCTTTTTGATTTAGCAATCTATAGAGCAGACACGGGAGTATCTGCCTATGTGTGTGTAGAGCAATCGAAACAACCGGGACGCATCACACGCGCCGGCTGCTGCAGACTGACAGGTTTTAATCCATGATTTTTCTCAGGAATGCCGGCTGATCCGTATCCCTTTTGTCAATTCTTTCAGGACGGTTATTGAGCAGTGTATCGTCATTACTCGCTTTTTTCCGCTCCTGTTGAAGGGACTCACTGAAATCGTCATCGGCCTGAACCTCTTCCTCGGTACGCATGTACTTCAGATCGCGGCGATGAATGGCCGGTGAATCCAGGTTTTTGAGATTTTTTTCGCCCTTGTAAAAAGGTCCGTCCGTTACGCTGTGGCGACGTGCTATCTCGCTGGCGCGGGGCAGATCGGCGCTCACAGGTTTTGGTTTTGACTGATTGATTCGGTTGGGGGCCACTTTTGCCTGGCTCTGGTCTTTGCTGAGCTCGAAACCGGTTGCGATCACGGTAACCCGGAGTTCCTCGTCAAATGATTCATCCAAGACGGTACCGAGAATGATTTCGGCATCATCTCCGGCTTCCTGCTGGATAATGCTGGTAGCCGTCGTGGTTTCCCGCATACCGAGGTTGGATCCTGCTGATATATTAACCAGCACATTTCTTGCTCCGCGAATACTTACCCCGTCAAGAAGGGGAGAATTGATGGCATCCCGGGCGGCAATTTCAGCACGATCGGGTCCGCTGGCCGTGGCTGAGCCCATTATCGCAGCGCCGCCATCCATCATGGTGGTACGTACATCGGCAAAGTCAAGGTTGATCAATCCGGGCATCAGAATCAGGTCTGAAATACCTCGTGTAGCATTGTAGAGCACTTCATTAGCCTGCTCAAACGCCTCCATCAGAGAGGTGTTTTCATCGGCAATGTCGAGTAACCGCTCGTTGGGTATCACAATGACGGTGTCACAATTCTTTTTGAGCTCCGTAATGCCTTCAAGGGCATATTTCATGCGCACCTTGCCTTCGCAGTGGAAGGGGGTGGTTACGATCCCAACCGTAAGAATACCCTTACGCTTGGCGATACCGGCAACAACAGGAGCTCCACCGGTACCGGTGCCGCCGCCCATTCCGGCGGTAATGAAAATCATATCCGCCGAGTCGACGGCTTCGTCAAGGTCATGGCGGTTTTCCTCAACCGCTTCCCTGCCAATTTCAGGTCTTGCACCGGCACCGAGACCGGATGTAAGATTCGAACCCACCTGTACGGTGATATCGGCCATGTTATTTTTAAGAGCCTGAGCATCCGTATTGAGCGCGATATACTCAACACTGTCAAGGCCTTTGCGAATCATGTTGTTTACGGCATTTCCTCCGCCGCCACCAACACCGATCACTTTTATTTTCGCATTATCCTGACCTTTTTCGTCAAAGCTAAAGCGTGTATTTGCGTAGTCCATAGTATTACCTGTTTTGATTGCTAATAGTTGTTGTCTGCAGATTGCTGTTTTCTATTTGCTATTTGTGTGTTTAAAGTTCTTTAAACCAGCTCTTCATCCGGTCGGTGATTTTATTCATCACTTTTTCTACTCCTGAACCTTTGGAGGAGGAGGGAACCATAGCCTGGCTTTCCATGCCTCCGGTCTTGAGTGCGTGAAGAACCAGTCCCACGCTGGTTGCGTACATGGGGTTATTGACCTCTTCAGTGAGGCCGCCGGCCAGTCCTAGCGGTTTGCCGATTTTTGCATCCATGCCCAGCACTTCATTGGCGAGCGGACAGATATTTCGGATAAGGGATCCGCCTCCCGTCAGCACGATGCCGGCGCTTAGGGAATCCGCATAGCCGCTGCGTTTTACTTCAATGGCGATGATTTCCATAATTTCTTCCATTCTGGCTTGGATAATTTTTGCCAGTATGCTTTTCGTAATTTCCTTCGGTGGACGACCTGCGATTCCCGGAATGGTAATCGATTCATCCTCTTCAATCATATCAACAAAGCTTTCTCCGTGCTGCTGTTTCAGCTTTCGGCCTGATCGTCCAGAACACTCAGTCCCATCCGTATATCATCGGTCACTTTTTTGCCGGCAATGGCGATGACCGCTGTATGGCGGATTGTATTGTCCTGAAATACGGCGAGATCTGTTGTACCGCCGCCGATATCCACCAGTACCACACCGGCTTCTTTCTCTTCATCGTCGAGAACTGCGTACGAACTGGCCAGCGGCTCGAGGATGATGTCGGCAACCTGGAATCCGGCGCGTTCAACACACCGGT
>JAWVZW010000167.1:0-5294 GCA_033721975.1 Balneolaceae bacterium | reverse complement strand
ACCCATCCTCCACCGAGGAGAAATGGTACAGCTACTGGGAAGAGAACGGCTATTTTCATTCGGAGCCGGATGACCGGGAATCGTATACGGTCGTGATCCCTCCTCCGAATGTGACGGGTGTACTTCACATGGGGCATATGCTCAATAATACCATTCAGGATGTATTGGTTCGAAGAGCTCGCATGAAGGGATACAACGCTTGCTGGGTACCGGGCACTGATCACGCCTCAATTGCTACCGAAGCCAAGGTGGTTCAGAAGCTTAGAAAGGAAGGCATTAAAAAAAGTGATCTGACCCGGGATGAATTTTTGGATCACGCATGGTCATGGACGGATGAGCACGGCGGCATTATTCTTCAGCAGCTAAAAAAACTGGGAGCCTCTTGCGACTGGAAACGAACGCGATTTACGCTGGAAGATGAACTGTACAACTCTGTCATCGACTGCTTTATCGAGTTGTATGACCGGGGTTATATCTACCGGGGCCAGCGCATGGTAAACTGGGATCCGGCCGCTCAAACCGCCCTGAGTGATGAAGAGGTGATTCATAAAGAAGTTCAGTCCAGGCTCTATCACGTCAAATATCCCATAAAAGGGACGGACGAATTTATAACCATCGCTACAACGCGACCCGAGACGATCCTGGCCGATACCGCCGTATGTGTAAATCCCAAGGATGAGCGATATAAAAACCTTGTCGGGAAAACCGTCATTATTCCGGTGGTGAACCGGGAAGCACCGATCATATCGGACGACTATGTGGACCCTGAATTTGGAACGGGTTGTCTGAAAATCACCCCTGCTCACGATCAGAACGATTATGAAATCGGAATGAAACACGATCTGGAAGTAATCGACATGCTGAATCCCGACGGTACGGTTGCAGAGATCGCGGGACATTATGTGGGAAGCGACAGGTTTGAAGCCCGTAAACAGATTGTAAAAGACCTGGATGAGCAGGGATTGCTTGTTAAAGTGGACGAGATTGCCAACAAGGTGGGCTACTCAGAACGGACCGACGCTGTGATCGAGCCGCGACTCTCCCTGCAGTGGTTTTGCCGGATGGACGAACTCAGCAAACCGGCCCTGGAACATGTGATGAATGACGACATCCGGTTTCATCCTGCCAAGTTCAAGAACAGTTACCGGCACTGGATGGAGAATATCCGTGACTGGTGTATTTCACGACAGCTGTGGTGGGGTCACAGAATTCCCGCATGGTATTATGGTAACGGCGATGAAGAGTATGTGATCGCCCGCAGTGCCGAGGAAGCTTTTGAGAAAGCAAAAATTGAATCAGGCAATCACTCGCTTGCTAAAACGGACATCCGCCAGGATGAGGATGTGCTCGACACCTGGTTTTCCTCATGGCTGTGGCCAATAACGGTTTTTGATCCGGATTTTATCCGATCAGCAGAACCCAACAGCGAACTTGCCTACTACTACCCGACGCGGGACCTTGTAACCGCGCCCGAAATCATGTTTTTCTGGGTAGCCCGGATGATTATGGCCGGGTATGCCTTTGCGGACGAGAAACCGTTCAGCGATGTCTACTACCACGGAATTGTGCGGGATGAGAAACGCCGGAAAATGTCAAAATCACTTGGCAACTCACCGGATCCCATTGAGCTGATTGAAAAATATGGCGCCGATGGCACCCGTGTTGGTATGCTTTTTTCCTCACCCGCAGGCAACGATCTGCTTTTTGATGAAAATCTGTGTGAGCAGGGCCGCAATTTCTCAAACAAGATCTGGAATGCATTCCGGTTTCTGACCATGAATATGGACGAGGGTGAATCATACACCCCTTCTTCAGAGATTGACCCGGAAAACATTGCCGACAAATGGATGATGGGACGTATTCAATCCACTCTGAAAGAGATGGAAAAGGATTTCAGCAATTATCGTCTGAATGAAGCACTGAAGAAAATCTACTCCCTGGTCTGGGATGACTTTTGCGACTGGTACATCGAAGTCTGCAAAGCGGATCAGTACGGCGAAAATATTCCAAAGGAAAAACTGGAGCGTGCACTCGGATTCTTTGAGATTTTGATGAAGATGCTTCATCCTTTCATGCCATTCATCACGGAAGAGATCTGGCAGCGTATCCGGGACCGGTCAGCCGAAGAGGCTCTGACGATAAGTCCGTGGCCCGAACAATCAGATGAAGATTTTACCGAATCCGTTTCCATTTTCAGAATGGTTCAGGAGCAGATTTCAGCCATCCGAAACATTCAGGCAGAGATGAATCTGGCTCCGAAGGCAGACCTGGATCTGATCATCAAACCCAAGTCTGAATCTGCCGTTGATGCAATCGAATCCGCATCCTGGGTTTACCGCAAACTCTTACCGGTCAAATCTTTTACTGTGGATGCAACGGCTTCTAAACCGCAAGCTTCCGCAGCATCCGTCGTAAGCGGAACCGAAATCTACATTCCGCTGGAAGGATTGATTGACCTCGACAAGGAACGTGAAAGAATTCAAAAAGAGATCGATCGCCTTCAGGGTTTCCTGAAAGGAATCGAAAAAAAGCTTTCCAACGAACAGTTTGTTAGCAACGCCCCGGAAGAGGTGGTGGACAAAGAACGCAGAAAAAAGGCGGATACTGAATCCAGTCTGCAAAAACTGCAAGATCAGCTGGAAGAGTTTAGCCGATAGACGGTTCCGGGCCGGGCAAATCACCATTTTGTTCTTTCCCTCCCTTTCATCACATTATGTTAGGATGTAGTCGGTTCAACCGTTTGCAAAATGGGCGAATATAGACTGATTCAGTAAAACTGTGGACTAACCAAATTGGTAGGAGGATTGATGAGCAAGAATGTATTCTGGAGAACGGTAATTTGTGGATTTTTCGCAACATTTATCATGACCATGATCTCTTTTGTTCAGGGCGGAATTGGTCTGCCGGTCATTGATATTGGCCATATTCTGAAGGAAAGCTTCAATCACGTACATACTTCAGAACCCTACACCATGCTATGGGGAAATATGGCCTACTACATCGGCGGCATCCTTATGGCACTGTTGTGGGTCGCATTTCTGAAAAAAATAATACCCGGAAACTGGATCATAAAAGGAATTGCTTACGGTATCATCATCTCCATTTTCTCCGGGCTGGTGATCTCTCCCCTTGTAGGGCTTTCGGCAGGTGACTCATTCGGTGTTTTTTATACGGACACCTGGGTTCCCGGTAAAGTGTTGCTGGCAGGGGTGATTATGCATATCGGTTTCGGACTCTCCCTGACACTTGGGCTCAAAGTGGCGGATGTGGAATAGGCAGAAAGATCCGTATCAATCGCGCCATAACTTTTAATTCTGACTTACCCGTAGTTTACGTAGACCAGCCAACCGGCTCCTCCCAGCAAACTGAAGGCCAGAATTACCAGCAAGCCATCATTTGCCAGAAGCGCCAAACCAAATATGGTCAGAATGATCCCGGCTATATTGGCACTGAAAGGAATAAATTCCATCACCGGCATTACGGCAGCTGTAGCTACGCAGATCATTGCAATGACATACTGCATGAACCCAATGGTCATAAGAGTAAGACGCGGTTTCAGGATGCGGTCAATAAATTTCATAACCGGCTCCATCTTATCGACCGCCCGTAAAACCTTTTCACGTTTAAGCTTACGGTTGCTTAGAAATGCAGGCAGCCACACCGTCTCTCTCCTCAAAAGCAACTGTACGGATATGATGATTACGAACGTACCCATAAGTGTAGGTACACCCGGTATATCTCCAACCAATGGGGCCAGCGTGATGAGTCCGGCAAGGAGCAGTAATACCCCAAATGATTTTCGTCCCGAAGCTTCTAAGAGATCATCCAGATATAGATGGTCCTTTTCCCGGGCCAGCTCCCTGATGCTGTCGATCAATGATTCCAGATTATTCAAAACTTAGACTCCATTTTGGATATTGCTTTCCCGATCCCTGAATAAAACTATATTTTAAGATGTCTTATTATAATGAATACTCACCGCTATTCAGTTTAGTTTCATAAACCAGATCACCTTCTTGCATGAAAGCAACAGCACTTATAACCGGGGCTTCAAGCGGAATCGGGCTTGAACTTGCCAGGGTTTTTTCCAGGAACGGCTACAACCTGCTGATCACTGCGCGGAGGGAACAGAGGCTTGTGAACCTAAAAAAAGAACTGGAAGACACATATCAGAATAGCGTCACCTGTTTTGTTTCGGATCTTTCTGAACCGGACGCACCCCGGGAGCTATACAACTATGTCACATCAAACAATCTGCCTGTTACCGTTCTTGTCAACAATGCAGGGATCGGTGATTACGGGTTTTTTCATGAGTCGGACTGGGATAAGACCGCTGCGATGATTGATCTCAATATAAGGTCTCTCACTCATCTTACACGTCTTTTCCTGCCTGATCTGATTCGGAAAGAGAGAGCATATATTATGAATGTGGCCTCAACGGCAGCATTTCAGCCGGGTCCGCTGATGAGCGTTTACTATGCAAGCAAGCACTATGTGCTGGCCTTCAGCGAGGCAATCGCCAATGAACTGGCCGGTACGGGGGTGACGGTGACCACGCTTTGCCCGGGTCCTACCGAATCGGAATTCCAGGAAAGGGCGGACATGGAAAAGTCAAAACTGTTCGACCGTCTGCCGGTAGCTTCTTCCGAAGACGTGGCAGAATACGGTTATAAAGCAATGAAAAAAGGCAAACGGGTCGCCATTTATGGCTTTATGAACAAAGTTACACCGCAGCTACTCAGGTTTCTCCCCCGTCGGTTGATCACCTGGGCAACACGCAACATTCAGGAACGAAAATAGCCTAACCATCATGAATATGATTCCTTCCATTCTGTTACTTCTATCATTCACTCTCATAGCAGCGGCTTGCGCGCGTCAGAATGAGGACCTTTCAGATGCATCTATTGAAGAGATAGCGCAAATGATTCAGGATGAGGTGGGATCGGCTCGCGCATCCGAAACGAACCAGTGTGATTTTATACCGATCGGAGTGAAACCCGCCGGCGGACCCTGGGGATACCTGGTCTTTTCAACCGAAGAAAGCAGCCGGGAACGTCTTGAAAGGCTTGTTGAGCGATATAATGAACTGGATGCGGAGCGCAACAATGAGAACAACGGATTCTCAACTGCGGATGTAGCAACCCCACCGGATCTGTCACTGATAAACGGTACCTGCAGAGGTGAGGGCCCCTACGCCTGGAATCCCGGCTACATCCTGGAATTTAACGGGATCGAATAAACATCACCGTTTAATATGGCGAGGTAAAACGGTTCACTTCATCCTTTCGAAGCTT
>JAWVZW010000166.1:0-5298 GCA_033721975.1 Balneolaceae bacterium | reverse complement strand
CCTTATCGTCTCCGGATTCTTCCTCAAACATATCTTTTCCGGCCTGAGGCATGGACTCATAAACCAGGGAATAGAGGTTTACCGGCATTGATACATTTTTCAGATTATGCTCTCCGCAGGATTCAACCCGTATACCCGGGTGATTTTTAATCTCATTAAACACATTATCGGAAATCATGACCGATCCGGCCACACCGACTGACTGAATACGAGACGCCACGTTTACGGCATCCCCGTAAATTCCCTCATCATCATATACTACATCACCTATGTGAACTCCGATCCGAACGGGCACCTCCGGCTTCTTGGTAAGCTCAAGCTGAATGTCTCTTGCACATTTCACCGCATCCAAGGCGCTGCCGAACATAATGAGCGTCCCGTCACCGTAATACTGCATCACCTGTCCGTGATATTCCAGCAGATTTTCCTCAATAACTGAGCGCTGACGATCCCTTAATGATTTGGCTTGATCTTCATCCTGCTGCATCATTTTTGTGTAACCGACAATATCGGCAAACATGACGGCGGCAAGTAGTCTGATGTTCTTTTTCTCTGCGATAGTGGTTCCGTCCCGAAGTTAGAAAGTTGTTTCGCTGCGAATTTTATAAAAAACGCGTCAGGATTCTAAAAAAATTTTAAAAATTATACCCTGTTTATCAGCCATCCTGCATGCCGCTGATCACTACATTCCCTGTTCCGTAGCTGTTGCATGGATAGCTGAATACTCTTGAAATTCTTCGTTCGCTATCCAGGGTTTCATAAAAATCATCCAGATAGTCCGTCGCAAATTCGATTGACCTCTCGTCCAGCAGGGTGTTTTCGGTAATCGTTCTGTAAATCTCCGGCCTCAGTTCCCGGAACTGATCAAAGGTATCGTTTAGCACACTTAAATCCTCAAGACAGTATCCCCTGTAGACCCTTTCCCGGACCGATCGCAACTTTAATGCCGGCGAGGGCCTGGCATACGGACTCGATACCAGCCCCACCAGATCAAAATCATAGGGTACCGATACATAAACCCGTTCATCATTCAGAAACAGCAATTCAATATTATGCAGGTACTGGATGGACCAGTCGGTATTGCCAATCATATAGGCAAACACGCTCATCCTGAAAAAATCATCCTTATCAACAATTTCAGGCCTCAGGCCTGTGCGCTCCATGAGCGAAGCGTTATGACGGGACGCCAGAACCTCCTTATCCTCAATCAAAAACCCGTATTGCGGATCCGATACCTCGTCATTTTCAGTATCATCGAATGTAAATTGAACCATCCGTACACGGAAGCTGTAATCCGTAAACAGATTGTACAATTTGTACACCATGTATTCCCGGACCACATACTCCTCTCCATCACAGGGTACCACCAGTTTTAACTCCGGGTGGCCTGCGAAAAGTGACGTTTCGGGCACCACATGATCTTCAAAATCGAACTTTAGAGGAGGCGTATCGCAATTGCTTCTGAGCCTCCGGAAATTCCCGCGCACCCGAACTCGCAAATCCTGCGTCTCTTCCAGCCCTTCATTATGAACGTGCAGGGTCAAAACATGATACGAAGGGTCATCGCCCCGGTCATTAAGCAACGTCTCGATATCACCCTCCAGAGTTATTTCCAGGACTTCTTCACTGTCAAACAATCCCTGATTCAGGTTCTCCCGGGCATCCGATTGAACGCCATATGATGCCGATAATTGCAGAAACAGGACGATAGAAATGGCTGCCGGTAAGGCTTTAAAGAGTGTCATAGCAATAGAATAAGGTCATCTTGACCTGATCAGAATAATCTATTTTAAAATGAGATCAAAAAATCTCAAACTACCCTGATTATAGGGCACAGCATAAATATTCTCATTCTCTCTATCTGATTCGAAAGTTTTTAATAAACCATAGAGCATTAATAGAATTTTAAGTGTATTTACTGAAACACCTGCATCAATTTATTCTATGCCATGAAATATTTTCTGATTCCATCTTTCCTTGTTTTATGCTCTGTTATGATATCCTGCAATTCTACAATGGAGTCTCCGGCTGTGAATTTCCTGAACTCTCTGGATCAGGATCAGAGAGCAGCCACTCAATTCTCATTTGACGATACCACCAAAACGTTTTGGCACTTTATTCCAGGATCCTTTCTGCCAAGATCAGGCATTCAGCTGGCTGAACTAAATCCCGTTCAGAAGGAACAGTTCACTATACTGCTTCAATCCTATCTCTCTGAAACCGGGTATGTTAAGACTCAGAAAATTATTGACCTCGAAAATGTACTTGCTGAAATGTCTGGAGACTCTGTGATGAGAGATCCGGAAAAGTATTTTATCTCTTTTTACGGGGATCCCGGGACCGACAGCTTATGGGCCTGGTCATTTGAAGGACATCATCTTTCACTGAATTTTTCAATCCTCAACGGAAAGGCAACCGTTGCCCCAAGGTTTTTGGGTGCCAGTCCGGCCAGGATACCTGCAGGCCCCAGGGAAGGCGAGCGCACGTTGGATAAAGAAGAAGATTTAGGCTTTCAACTGATTCAGTCTATGGATGACAGCCAAAGAACTCGAGCAATATTTCAGCTGGAACCATTTAGCGGTTTCGCTACCGGTAATGCTTCTGAAGTTGAACCGTTGAAGGATTTTGGTATACAAGTGAGTGAACTGAACCGGGATCAGCAGGTCATTTTCTTTGATCTTTTAGGTGAATATCTGTCCACACTTCCACCCGAACAGGCAGAGAGCAGGATGAACCGTATCCGGAATGAGGAAATGAATGAACTCATGTTTGGTTGGTCTGGTGCCATGACAAAAGGTATTGGACACTATTACAGAATTCAGGGCAGGTCTTTTTTAATAGAATTTGACAACACCCAGGGCAATTCCAATCATATTCACACAGTATGGCGGGATTTTGACGGTGACTTCGGGAGAGACCTGATCAGGGAACATTATCAATATTCGGATCACCATAACAACTGACTTATCTATTACTTTGAACCCGGTGTTGTCACCACATCAGGCCCGAAGAAGTTCGTGAGGTCATCAAATCCATACCCGGATCGGAAACATCTCACTGGGACATGGGTGCTGAAAAAGAGGGACAAGTGACCGTTTTCAAATGAGTGGAAATTCCAAAATAATTCCTACACACCTGATCATATCATTGCCCCAACTGTTATCACCAAGTAACAACTTATTACTTTACCCCTTGTGATTGATCTTTTCTCTGTTAAATTAAATCCATTCCCTCCATACCTCACCTCCGGAGGGTAACTATGTAATGCGTCTCGAATATTTATCACAACAAAATTTTTAAAAAGGATAGGGCTCTATGAAAGTCAATGCATATGCAGCAAAAGATGAAAAAGGAAAACTGGAACCGTTCACATATGAACTGGGTGATATAGGGCCGGAACAGGTTGATATCAAGGTGTACTATTGCGGCCTTTGTCATTCTGACTTAAGCATGATTAAAAATGAATGGGGAATGACACAATACCCGATTGTACCAGGCCACGAAATTGTAGGTGAAGTGGTAGCGACCGGAGACGCTGTCAAAAAAGTGAAGGTTGGCGATAAGGTAGGCATGGGCTGGATGTCACGATCCTGTACCAGCTGCCAGCACTGCATGGAGGGCGATCATCATCTATGCGGCGACAGCGAAGCTACCATTGTAGGACGCCACGGCGGTTTTGCGGATTACGTTCGCGGACACTGGTCCTGGACCATTCCGCTTCCCGATGATATCGACATGAGTAAAGCGGGTCCTTTATTCTGCGGCGGCATCACGGTGTTTAATCCAATCATTCTGGCCGGCGTGAAACCTACCGACAAAGTGGGTGTGATCGGAATCGGGGGACTGGGACATATGGCGCTTAAATTTCTGAAGCATTGGGGCTGTGAGGTCTTTGCCTTCAGCTCAAGCCCCGACAAGAAAGATGAGATCCTGAAAATGGGTGCCACAAAAGTGATCAACTCCAGAGATCCGGAAGAGCTGGAGTCGATTGCCGGTACTCTTGACTTCATTCTGAACACTACTAATGTGACCCTCGACTGGAATTCATATCTGGTCACCCTGGCCCCCAAAGGAACGCTGCATAATGTCGGCGCCGTACTTGAACCTATGGCCATCCCGGCTATGTCGCTCATTATGGGTGAGAAATCCGTTGGAGGAAGTCCGCTCGGCAGCCCGGCGCTTACCAAAACCATGCTGGAATTCTGTACCCGTCACGACATCTATCCAATCACAGAAGAGTTTCCCATGGAGAAGGTAAATGATGCCCTGCAGCACCTTGAAGATGGCAAGGCCCGGTACCGGATAGTCTTGAAGAATTGATCTGATTGAACAGTCCAATCCAATTAGTAACGTCGCTGACATCATTGTGAAGCCTGAAGAGATCATTCAATTTATTACGGATAATTTTGAAGGAGTTGTCCCGAAATCCAGCTGGGGTGAAACCTCTTTGTTCTATAATCCCGGCAGCGTCCTCCCAAACGGGGTCTACTTTAGCACGCTTAAAGAAAAGGATGGGGATAATGACAAATCCTCACAGCTTTACAGGGATGGAGTATTCAGGCTGAGTATTGGCGTCAGCAAAAAGACGTTTGAAGGACTATTCGGAGCAAGGCCAAAGCGCCCCCCCAAAGGCGGTATAATTGATACCGGACACGATTTTACGGCCCTCGATACTCTGATGCCTCATCCGGTCTACGGCTGGATGTCATGGGTACAGGTGCTTAATCCGGGCAAAAACACGTTCAGTGAACTCAAGCCCCTGCTTGAAGAAGCGCATTCGAATGCAGTAATAAAATTCAGAAAGAAAACCGGTACCTGATCACTAATCAAACCTAAAGAAGTTTTCACATGGTCGTTACCAGACAGTTTTTTTGTTTCTTACTCGCGCTATTAACAGTCCTGTTTATTGCAACTCCCATATCTGCCCAGGACCTGTCGACTGCAGATGGATCTGCGGAGGTTAACGGTTTGGATATCTATTACCGTACTGCCGGCAGCGGTCCCCCGCTATTGATGATGCATGGATTCACGGGTGCCGCTAACTGGTGGGATTTGCACCTGGAGAGACTGGCAGAACATTATACGGTGATTGTACCTGATCTGCCCGGTCATGGCCGATCAGAAGGCAGAAGTGGTCCCTTCCGTTTTGATTTGGTTGCACAAGATCTACTGACATTGATGAGCGAAATAGGGTTCAGTCGTTTTCATGCCATTGGATACAGCGCGGGAGGCATCACTTTGTTTCACATGGCGACGATCGATCCGGATCGCATCGATGCCATGGTGATTGTGTCCGCT
>JAWVZW010000165.1:0-5321 GCA_033721975.1 Balneolaceae bacterium | reverse complement strand
TTGTACTTCTGCATCCTGCCTCCTGTGAATCGGCAAAATCATCCGAAGTCGTTCACTGGTATGGGATGCACTTAGACCTTTGTTGATGTCATCGTCATCGAGCTCAAATAATGGTCCGCCGGGATTATCAAAAGCTTGCTTCATACCCTCTGAATTGTGTTAGTTTTTAAGGGAACTGGTAAGCCTGAGTACGAGAATTGAATTGTTTCTGATGGAGTAAAAGAGTTTGTACTGCTTCTCAATCAGATGATACCTGATTTCCTTTCGATCCGTTTCCACTCCGCAATCGGGGAAAAGCCGGGTTTGAAATAACTTGTCTTCAATAATCTGATGAATCGTTTTTGAATAATCGGAATCCCCGGTTTTTTCATTCCAAAACCGATAGAGCCTGATTCGATCCATTTGTGCAGACTGCGTCCAAAGTACATTCAAAGCCATTTTTTCACCTGCTGTTCGGCTTCTTCTTCACTAATTAACCTGCCTTCAGCAATGTCGCTCTCAGCCTGTGCGATCGCCGTTAATTCGTCATGCTTCATTTCTGAAGGCGGCAAAGGATCCTTTTCCATATTCTCGATATAGGAAAAAATCTTCTGTATTGCCTGTTCATCCTCAATTTCCTGTATTCGATGGATGAGACGATTTTTCAAGGTATCAAGCGCCATAAATGATATTTGTCTTTGGGTCCGGGCAAAATGAGCAGCGGCAAATGATATGATGGAATTGCCCGCGATGCCCTGCCCGGTCATAATTAATATACAGGAAAAGACCCTACTCTGCTATATGCCCAGGGCTATTCCTGCCATCAGAGCTGAGCCGGTCAGAAAAGCCTCCTCATCAACATTGTATCGCGGATGATGCCAGCTCCATTTTGAATCGGATGCCTCCGTTCCGCTTCCAAGCATGAAAAATGCTCCCGGAAAGTGCTGCTGATAAAATGCAAAATCCTCTCCGGCCATGATTGGATTTTCCATCTGTATGACAGAACCGGATCCCAGTATTTTTTCAGCCGCTGCTGAAAGTTTTTGCGTACATGCCTCGTCGTTAATTACAGCGGGATAACCTTCGTTGAAATCAAATGAATAGGTAATACCGTATGCGGATGCTGCACCTTGCAGAATTTTCTCCATCCGGCCAGATACAAGGGATGCCGTTTCCTTCGAAAAAGTTCTTACAGTACCGATCATTTCTGCTTTTTCAGGAATTACATTATAGGTTGAACCGGCTCTGATCTTCCCGACCGTGACCACTGCAGATTCCGTTGGGTTGACTGATCTGCTTACAATCGTTTGAAAACGGGTAATGATCTCCGCCATTACCACGATGGGATCCACGGTAAGATGCGGTGAAGCAGCATGCCCCCCCTTCCCGGTTATCTCTATCTCGAATTCATCGGGTCGTGCCATAATGGGTCCTTCCCGAAATGCCACTTCACCGGGTTTGAAATTCGGATTTGTGTGGAGACCATATATTTCCTGCACGCCCAGTTTTTGCAGATATCCAGTTTCCATTAACAGCCTCCCTCCGCCCGGAAGACTCTCTTCACCCGGCTGAAAAATCAGAACAACCTTACCATCAAGATTGTCTTTCAGATCCTGAATGATATTGGCTACACCCAGTAAATTGGCCGTATGCGCATCATGACCGCAGCAATGTGCCGCGCCCGCCCTTTCCGACAAAAATGCTGCTTTTGCATCTCCTTCCTCTTCCATTGCCAGGGCGTCAATATCTGCCCGCAGGGCTATTACACGATCCGACGGATTCCCCTCAATAACTGCCACACAGCCTGTATCAAGTGGGCGATCTGCATCTAGGCCAATCTTTTTCAGTTCATGTATAATGTAATCGGTCGTATCATACTCCTTGAAACTGATTTCCGGATTCTTATGGAGATATCGCCGGGACTGCACCATGTAATCAAAATAGTCCTGGGCTTTTTGAAGGATAACTTTTTGCAGATTGGCCATAGACTCAGAACGGGATTGGCATCGGTTATGTTTAAGCAGTTGGCTAACAGATTCAAATATAGATCAGCCAAACCGCGATGGTAACGAGCAATTAAAATACCCATTTTTATGAACAGTTTCGATCTTCACATTCCCACACATATCTACTTTGGCAGCGATAAGCTGCAGAACTTTTCAGATCACCTGAAGAGGTTCGGTAACCAAGCTTTGATTGTGACGGGCGGAGGAAGCGTTAAGCGTCTAGGCTATTTCGAGCAGGTGACAAACCATCTGAAAAATGCCGGATTTTCGATCACCCACTTTGAGGGAATTGAGCCCAATCCTCACTCCAACACCATAAACCGAGCTGCAAAACTGGGCAGGGAGAACGATATTGATTTTGTTCTGGCATTCGGAGGCGGTTCAGTAATGGATGCTTCAAAAGCTATTGCAGGTCTGATTCATGATCATGAAACCGATATATGGCCATTTGTTTTGGGTGAGCCGAAGTACAAAACCATGGAAGGAGCCCTTCCGGTTGCAACCATACCAACCACAGCTGCAACAGCATCAGAAATAACCGCTCATGCCGTCATTTCCAATCCCGAGGTGAAGGGAAAGGCACCCATCAGTTATCCATTCATGAAACCTTCTGCATCCTGGCTTAATCCGGCGTTTCATACATCGCTCCCTATGGAAACCACGCGCGATGGTGCTTCTGATATCATCAGTCACGTGATTGAAAACTATCTCCTGGGTGGCAACGATTCACCTCTAGCCGACCGTTACAGTGAAGCAATTATGGAAACCGTGATGGAGACCCTGCCGATGATTGAGGATAATCCGGAAGATGAAGATCTGCGCGGACGCCTTCTCTGGGCATCCACTCTGGCACTGAACGGAATGCAAGTTGCCGGCCGAAAACCGGCACCGTTTACACTTCATAACCTTGAGCACTCCCTGAGCGGCTACAAACCTGAACTTGCTCATGGGCGCGGACTGGCCACCTTGTATCCCGCCTATCTCCGCTGGTTATGGGAAAATGACCGTGTCAGAGATCGTATTGCCCTGTTTGGCAGGCGCCTTTTTGATATCGAAACTGAAGACGACACTGAAGCATCCCGAATGGCCATTACAGCCTTTGAAAACTGGTTACGGGAAAACAACCTTTATCAGCGGCTCTCTGATACGGGAATTCCACCGGAAGCATTTGGTGAAATAGCGGATTATGCCATAAAAACCTACGGCGGTGGCAAGGAACTTTCAGCCGCGGGACCGTTAAACCGGGAACAGATTATCGAAATATTTCAAAAAACCGAATCACAAACTACTCAAAAAGAAGCTGCTGAAGCACCTTCTCACGCTTAATATTCATTCCATTATGAATCATTATCTCCTTATTTACGAATTAAGCAACGATTATCTGGAGCGCCGGAAAAAGTACCGAAAAGAGCACCTCGAACTGGCCTGGAAAGCGAGTGATGATGGGATCTTGCTGGCCGGAGGTGCCTTGCAGGATCCATCCGATCGTGCCGTCTTGTTCTTTCAGACTGAATCTCCGGACGTTATCGAAGAGTTCGTCAAAAAGGACCCCTATGTGCAGCATGGGCTGGTTAAAAATTGGACCATTCGTCCCTGGATTACGGTAGCCGGCAATCTGGCTGTCACACCGGTAAAACCATGAATCACTTTTCATTAAAGATGCCCATGAATCCCAGAATTCTCTTCCTGTCAACGTTTACTGTACTCACCCTTCTCTCGGCTATCTGGCTACCGGTCATTGCTCAGGAACGCATTACAGATGAAGAGCAGGCCAAATCAATATTTGAAGAGGTGGATGACAGACGAGCCACCCTCGATTCTGAAACAGCTGTGATGAATATGACGATCACGGACGATCGCGGCCGCACAAGGAATCGGACCATGCAGTCCTGGAACCGAAACAGAGATGACATAACTGAAAGTCTCATCATATTTACAGAACCGGGTAATGTCCGCGGAACCGGCTTTCTTTCCATTAATGAAGATGGGGAATCAACCCAGCGTCTCTACCTGCCAACAGTAGGGAGAATTCAGGTTATTGGGTCGGCCGAAAGAGGGGACCGGTTTATGGGAAGTGATTTTACCTATGAAGATCTCGGCGATCAGGACCCCGATAGTTATGATTTTGAATGGCTTGAGGAATATGAAAACGAATATAAAATCCGTGCCAGCAAACCCGAATCAGACCAATATTCCCATATTGAATTTGATATAGACAAGCAGACCTATTCCATACAAACGATTTACTACTACAACGAAGAGGGAGAGTTGATCAAAAGACTGGAATCAGACGATTTTAAACAGCTTACCGACCGCCTCTGGAGTCCTTCCAGAATGACGATGTATGATCTCAGGGAAGACCGCAATACCGAAATTATCTGGTCCGACCGGGAAGTAAATGTTCCGATTGAGGACTGGCGCTTTACCGAACGCGGTCTCCGCCGGGGAATCTGACCTGTCTGATTTTGAATAATAATCTTATCAGTTATCAGACCCGTTCCGGTTAAAAAGTCTTCTCAACGCATTTCCGGCCCCTTCCCTGGCTCTTTCGCGTATAACCTGTTCAATGATTCGCGTATCAGGTCTGACCACCGGAGTTTGTGTTGTTCCCGTAATCCGGATAGGAATCCCCATCGTCCCGTTTTCCTGTTGTAGTGCATTGGCAGCCGGAGCGGAGATAACCGTCGCAATGACCCCTTTAAAGCTGGCCGGCAAAAGCAGCGTGGCTACGTAGTCGATTCGATTTGTCATCAGGTGCTGGGTACCGTTCATTTCAATGCCGATACTGTCGCTGGTCAGCGTGAGGTTACTGAGAGTGAGCACTGTATCACGAATAGCAAAATCAGCCTCCCATTCATCCAGGTTCACTTGTCTGAGTCGTGGATCCCTTACAAATTCTGCAATCTTCAGCTGAATGGGGTGTCCGATCAGGCTTGAACGGCTCATGCCGAAGGATCCATCTGCAATGGTTGTGGTGATGTCCGGGCTCACCGTCTCGTCCAACTCTGCATAGTAATTAACGCTTACATTCAATGCACCGGCTACATGGTTATGAAAATTTCTGTCACGGCCTAAAAAGCCGGTTTCACGGAAAAAATCATCAGCGCGAAGCGTGTCCAGCCGACCGGTAAACCGAACATTCGTTCTGAGCGGATCAGGTACCCTCCAGTCCATCGACCCGGTGGCGGTTCCGCCAAATAACCTTGCACGGGACTCTTCCAGCAAAATCTGGTCCGGACCCATCGTACCCGATCCTGAAATATCTCTTACATTCAGTCCGAATACGGTCAGCGTATCTATGTTTGCATTCACGGACGCCAGCAAGTCCGGGAGTTC
>JAWVZW010000164.1:0-5329 GCA_033721975.1 Balneolaceae bacterium | reverse complement strand
TTGGTGATTGCTGCAGACTGAAAAGATCTTCAGTGATAAAAGCTACTTCCGTTTGATTTATCTCTGCATTTCTTTGGGCGGTTTTGATTGCCTCATCAGAAATATCCACTCCCAGGCAGTTCCAGGAAGGGACCCTTTTTTTAATTGCAATCGGAATGCAGCCGCTCCCGGTTCCAATATCCAGCAGCGTGAGAGACTGCTCTTTTTGATGAGAATGATTTTCGAGAATTTTTTCCGCGAGTTGCTCAGTCTCCTGTCTGGGAATTAAAACGGATGGGTTCACTTCCATCTCGCATCCCAGAAATTCAGTACTTCCGGTGATGTACTGAAGAGGCTCATGGCGTGCCCGTCGCTTGATCAGCGGTTTAATGGACTCCAGTTCTTCAGAGGAGAGAGGCCTGTCGAACTGAAGATAAATATCGAGTCTTCTGATATTCAGCAGATGGGCCAATAACCACTCCATACTCAGCCTGGGAGAATCAACATCTTTTTCTTCCAGATACCCGGTTCCCCACTCCAGCATGGACAACACGGTCCACACCTTGTCGGAGTTGCTGCTCATAATAAATGATTGCGCTTCAATTAATCTTCTTCAGCGGGAGGCGATTCAACTTCTTCCTGAAGTGACAGTCCGAATCGCTTGGTATAGTCCATCACGAAATCCACTACGTCAGACTCTATGTTTTTGTCTTCAGAAAGCGAACTTCCGCGAAAGCCCATTCGACCACCGGCTTTTTTTAATTCAATACGCGTATGAGATGAAGTGCACTCTATCACGCAGGTGAGCGTAATTGTGGCATTAATCTGCTTTTCGAACTGTTCATAGACAGCCACGTAAATTTCATCCTTATTGGCGGACGAGGTATAGGTGTATAGATATTTGGGTTCCAGAGCATCAAGTAATTTTACCGGCAACCTTCTCAGTGTATCATTGGGCCCGTAAACCAAATATTTTGTGATATTATTCATAGATCACTTGTATCGTATTGATGAGATGCTGTATGGCTAAATTTCTGCATGAATAAAAGCCTAAATACAACAATAATCAAATTCAGTTTATGTTTATGAAAAGCACGAGGATCATTTATACATTTTTGTATGAATGATTGTGCAATGGATTGGGGTAAAAAAACGTTAGTTTCACCAAATACAACACAATTCACCGCTATGACATTTATCCAAGGGCGATTTTTTCCCGTATTGCTGATTTTGATCTTCTTTGTTTCGGTTGAAAACAGTCTGGCACAAATTGAAGAGCCGGAGGTTCTGCCGACTCCGAGACAGATCAGTTCTCTTGAGTCTGCATATGATGCCGGATTTGGAATTGGTATCAATATGAACAACTTCGGTTTCGGCCTGGCTGCAGAGTACAGAAATGTAATCGCGCCTGAGACAGAACTCGTTGCAAAACTGGGTATCACAGGGTTGAGGGATGCCAGCGAGCAGACATTTACGGATATCTTCTTTGGCCAGCAAATTGTACCCAATAAATATCAGAGAGGTTTTGCCTTTCCATTAATGGCCGGTTTTCGGAAGCGGGTATTTTCTGATGTCATCCAGGAAAATTACCGGTTTTTTGTGTCAGCACTGGCTGGAGGGGTGGCTTCCTTCACCTATCCCTACTTTGATGATATTAACGACAACGGCTACAGAGAACAGTTTATCGACTTTTTTGAACCGGTCAATGATGTCTTTACAGGATGGGGTGAAGGTAAATGGCATCTTGGGGGTGCCGGCGAACTGAAACTTGGAGTCGACATTGGTCGAAATGCGACCCGACTGAATTCAGTAGAGTTCGGTTATTACTTCTACTACTTCCCGGATGGAATTCAGATGATGATGCCCACCCAGCCTGTTTTGAATCCCGATGCTGCACCGGGACAAAATCCATTTTTAGTGGATCAGAACGGGGAGCTTGTGCTGCAGCCATTCTTTGATCCTCAGAAATTTTTCGGAACCCCACAGATCACTTTCACCTTTGGCTGGCTCTGGTAATTAATTCAGACGACCCGTTCCGGGTTATGGGTTAAACCATTTTTATCCATTCAGCCGGGTTTCTAAGACTATGCATAACGTAGTCCGGCTGATGGGATTTAAGCTCATCTTCACTGTGTCCGCCGGTGGTTACGGCAATAACACCGGCTCCGAAATGTCTTGCACAGCGGATGTCATTGGGAGTATCGCCAATCACAAGATATTCATAGGGGGCTGGAGATAAGCCGCTGAAGGAAACAAAACTGTGATGAGCCTCCTGGGGAAGATGTTTTCTGTCGGCGTGATCACATCCGAAGCCGCCAAATTCAAAGAAGTCTCCAAATCCTGCAGCCATCACTTTTTTATAGGCGATCTCTCTGAAATTCCCGGTACAAAGACCCAGGTGATAGCCTTCATTTTTCAAATAATAGAGCGTCTCTGAAACACTTTCGAATACGGTCATGGTCTCAGAATCCATTTCATTCAGCATCATCCTGAGGTATGCGTTTTTTAAATCCGTGAACTGGGCTTCTCTCTCTTTCTCACTGATACCGTTGTGGTTTTGAGAGCGGGTGATGAGCTCGTTAAATATGTCGCGATCGGTTCGTCCCGCAAAAGACATATCATTCAGGATACCGGAAGAGATTCCCTGATCTTTCAGGATGTCTGTTAATGTCTGCTGCAGGAAAGACTTTTTCACACGAAGCAAGGTACCGTCGATATCAAATAAAAGAATGGGTTTCATGTGATTTTCTTTATCAAAAGAGTATTAAACGTTACATTTTAGCTGATAAATAAACTAACCGAAAAAAACGATTATGAGTTTAATTGAAGATATTCACGCGAGGCAAATTCTGGACTCGCGAGGGAACCCAACCGTAGAAGTAGACGTCGCATTAACCAATGGAATCGTGGGCAGAGCAGCTGTTCCATCGGGAGCATCCACGGGAGAACATGAAGCTGTGGAGCTGCGCGATAATGAGAAAGACTATTATCTGGGAAAAAGCGTAAAGCAGGCGGTTGAAAACGTAAATGGGGTTTTGGCTGATGAATTGGCAGGCTATCCGGTTCATCTTCAAACAGAAATCGATCAGATGATGATTCAGATTGACGGAACCCCCAATAAATCGAAACTGGGTGCAAACGCCATCCTGGGTGTTTCGATGGCTGTAGCAAAGGCTGCTGCCCAGACTACCGGACTGCCTCTCTGGAGATACCTTGGCGGTATCAACGCAAAAGTGCTGCCGCTACCCATGATGAATATTATCAACGGAGGATCGCATGCTGACAATAATGTGGATCCGCAGGAATTTATGGTAATGCCTGCCGGCGCAAAATCGTACAGCCAGGCTGTTCAGATGGGTGCTGAAATATTCCACAACCTTAAGAAGGTATTATCTGAAAAAGGATATAACACGGCCGTTGGTGATGAGGGAGGTTTTGCACCCAACCTGAAATCCAATGAGGAAGCCGTAGAGGTGATTCTGACTGCGATTGAAAAAGCCGGCTATACTCCCGGAGAACAGGTTCTGATCGCACTGGATCCGGCAGCATCTGAGTTCTACAATCCCGATTCAAAACTTTACGAATTTAAGTGGAGTGACGGATCTAAGCGTGATGCGGATGCAATGGTAGAGTACTGGGTTGAGTGGGCCGAGAAATACCCCATCATCTCTATCGAGGACGGAATGCAGGAGGATGACTGGGACGGCTGGAAAAAACTCACTGAAGCTCTGGGCGATAAAGTTCAGCTGGTGGGTGATGACCTGTTTGTAACCAACACGGCCCGCCTTGCAGACGGAATCAATAAAGGTGTCGGAAACTCCATTCTGATTAAGGTGAACCAGATCGGAACCCTGACTGAGACGTTTGATGCGATTGAAATGGCACATAAAAATGACTATACCGCTGTTGTCTCGCACCGATCCGGAGAAACCGAAGACACCACGATTGCGGATATAGCCGTAGCAACCAATGCCGGACAGATTAAAACGGGCTCCATGAGCCGGACCGACCGCATTGCCAAGTACAATCAGCTTTTCAGAATTGAAGAGGAGCTGGGCGAGAGCGCCATCTTTCTGGGCAAGGATGCATTCGGATTCTGATATCTGACTCAAATTAGCAGTCACATTTTTTGATCTGATGTGACAGGATATAAAAGGGGCGGTTTACACCGCTCCTTTTTTTGTTGGCCTTATTTTTGATTATCAGGTTAAAATAAACCGGTATTCTTACTATCCGGAGATTCCGCAATTAAAGTTTGAAGTATGCCGGGCGGAAAGTATTTTTTCGGTCAGTTCATCCTGTTTACAAAACAATCCGACATTTTTTATGAAAAACTGGAGACTGAAGCTTTCCCTGATCATCAATTACATCATTTTCGCCATACTTCTTAACAGTGTGGGAGTTGTAATTCTGCAGGTGATCAATGATTTCGGTGTGAATCCTGAATCTGCAAGCGTACTCGAGGCGTGGAAGGATTTATCCATTGCTGTTGCCTCGTTTCTGCTGGCATCCTATATCCCCAGATTCGGATATAAGCGTGCCATGATTACCGGATTGAGCGTTGTAATCCTGGGAAGCATAATGATGCCTTTATTCGGCGGTTTTGCCATGTCGCAGCTACTTTTTGCCATGGTTGGCGTCAGTTTTGCACTGATCAAAATATCCGTTTATTCAACCGTGAGCCTGGTAACGGATAATGCCAATGAGCATGCCAGTTTTATGAGTACCCTCGAAGGTTTCTTCATGATCGGTGTACTCAGCGGATTCTGGCTGTTCGGCTTTTTTATTGATCTGGCCAATAACAACGACTCCTTCACCTGGCTTGATACCTACTGGGTTCTAGCAGGGATCGGGGTTCTGGCATTGCTGTTGCTGCTCAGCACCGATCTGGATGAAAGTTCAATCAAAACAGAGACCGATAATCCGCTGCAGGACTTCAAGGATATGATTGGTCTTATTAAATACTCAGTTGTCATCTTCTTTATTCTGGGTGCATTCATATATGTCTACATCGAGCAGGCGCTCAATACCTGGCTGCCGACATTCAATTACCAGGTGCTGCAGCTGCCCGATGCCATCAGTGTTCAGATTTCCAGTATTTATGCCGGCGCCCTGGCTGCAGGACGGATCCTTGGCGGATATATCATGAAAAAGTTGAACTGGTTCTACGTTCTTCAGGCCTGTCTGATCATGGCGTCAGTACTCGTGCTGCTGGTATTGCCACTTACCATCGGTATAGAACCGGGCTCCATCACCGGCTGGGCTGAAGTGCCTATTGCGGCATATGTGCTGCCCGCCATTGGACTTTTTCTTGCACCCATTTATCCGACTCTCAGTTCATCCATTTTGA
>JAWVZW010000163.1:0-5347 GCA_033721975.1 Balneolaceae bacterium | reverse complement strand
ATTCGCCGGCCGCTGGCAACCCGCATCAGCAGGATAGAAGCTGCGAGAAGTGCACCTCCCTGAAAACCGCCACCCGGACTATAATGGCCGAAAAAGATCACATACCATCCGAATACCATGATATATGGACTCAGAAGCCGGGCACCCAGCAATACAATCGGACTTTCAAACTGTCGTCTCATGGTGCCGTTTTCCTCCTAAGTCTGCGTGTTCGCCTGAGAACCAGGAGGGTAATCAGCCCGGCAGTGTAAATCACAATTTGCTCACCAAACGTATCCACACTACGGTAGTCACCCAAAATAACTGTTACAATATTGGGTGTATGGGCATCCCTGTATGCATTTTGAATGGCATAATTTCCAATAACCGGCGTATTGTTCAGGCTGCGTTCCGCATTCATCCGGTTGTCCGGATCCCCTCTGAAGGGCAGATCGGAAGCCGCGAAAATCATCGTTCCGGCAAAAAGAAGCAGCAGCAATATTTTAAATCCTTTCTGCATCAGTTAGTTAATCATTTGAATGCCTTGTTGTCTGATAAATCACAACTACAAACAGAATACCTGTAATTCCCGCACCGATTACCGCTTCGGTGAAACCCACGTCGATCGCACCCATGGCAATAAAAAGAAGAGCCATCAGGAAACTGAATACCGTCATAACAACCACGGCAACCAGCAAATCCTTGCTTTCAAGAGCAACAATGGCCGTGATAGCGAGGAAAACATAGAGTACAAGTTCCAGTTCCCAGATCATGGCGTATTCTCCTCCCCGTTGTCTTTTTCAAGGGTCGGCTTCAGGCCTTTCTTTATGGCAGCTTTGGCAAGTGCATGAGAGCCAATCGGATTGGCCAGTGCTATGAAGAGAATGATCAATATCAGTTTCAAACTGCTCAATGTGAAACCTTCATAGATCACCATGCCGCTGATCACAAAAATAATCCCAAGCGTATCACTTTTACTGACGGCGTGTGTACGTGTAAAAAAGTCGGGCAGTCTCAATATGCCAATGCTGCCCACCAGAATAAAAGCGATACCCAGGATCACCAGTACGATTGTCAGAATGTTCTGAATTTCCATCACTCAGTCCCTCCGCGTTTTGGGTGACTGAATGTATTTGGCAATGGCCAGTGAACCGACAAAGCCCAGAATGGCATATGCAAGCGTGATGTCGATAAACATGTCTATCCGGCCATAAAGAAATCCAATCAGACAGATCAGTACTATGGTCTTGGTGGCAATAGCATTTGTGGCAAGAATACGGTCAAATACCGATGGACCCTTAACGACCCGGATAAGCGGAATGGCGATAATGATCGTTAAAACTACTGCGCTATATAGAAAAAAATCTTCCATGATCGTTCTAAAGCTGAGGCATCACAGCCCTTATTGCACCTCCGAGCCCTTGGTGATGACCTGAACATTGCTCACCACCTGCCGGTCGGCATTTGAAAACAGTTTCAATACCTCTCGCGGCATTTTGTCATTGATAATTCCTTCCCTGGAATTGGTATCGATCGAATGAACGGTAAACCGGTTGCCCGTGATATCGACGGTAATGGTACCCGGAGTGAGCGTGATGGAGTTGCCCAGAATCATTCGTGCGTGAACATTCGGGAGGTCTGCATCAAAGGTGATGATTGCAGGCTTGATAGGCATGGAGGGACGACTAATCAGTTTCAGGACATGAAATCCTGCGATGATAATCTGACCGATCATCCAGAAAAAATAATAAAATGCTCGTCCGTACCTGAGATGCTGAAGTCCGTCTATATCATCTTCAAAATACCGGTACTTTTTGAGATTGTGATTGATATAGAGAACACTGGCGACAGAAAAAACCCCGAAAGCAAGATGTATGGCATCATACTTGCCGCTCATGATGAGCCAAAAAATCATAAGGCTGACAAAAGATGCCGCCAGGCTAAAAAACGAGAGCTTTTTCATTCAGTTAGTCAGATACCGGGTTATACCCAATTGGTTATTCAAAAGAACATATCAAAAAAGAGGAATCATCCGCAATAAATTCTGACTGCTTTCTGCCATGCCCGGGTATACTTTATAATAAAGCCGTCTGTATTTTGCGTACTTTTACAGTTCAGGATTCCCTGTTTCTGTGCGAATGAGTAGTCCGGCAAATATCAGCTTTGAGATTTACCCGCATTTGAGTTTATCTTGGAGGAGATTTTTGTATCTTTTTCACCTGAAAAATCATGGGCTGCATCGCCGGCCTCGTCAAGCGCAAAATTATAATTAACCTGTTGAATGGAATCACCCACAGCGCTCATTAGCCTGATCGTTGGTCTGCCGTTGCTCGGCTTTCTTCTGAACGGTTTGTTGGGCTTATCATCCGAAGCATACCGGGAAAAGAAAACCCTCATCGGAACCATCGCGAATCTTTCCGTATTTGTTCCATTTCTAATCACCCTTTTCTTTTTCCTCAATTTCAGCTCCGGATCTGAGGCGATTTCCGCAAAACTTTTTACCTGGATCCAGGCCGGCAGCTTCTCAGCAGACATTGCATACAGTCTGGACGAGCTATCGCTGATCATGGTGCTGATTGTGACCGGAGTCGGTTCGCTGATACATTTCTATTCGATCGGATACATGTATCACGACCCCGGATTCTGGAAGTTTTTTGCGTATCTGAATCTTTTCATCTTTGCCATGCTGAATCTGGTGATGGCCGATAACCTTCTGCTGCTCTTCCTTGGCTGGGAAGGGGTGGGATTGTGTTCCTACCTGCTGATCGGCTTTTGGTTTACCGATATGGCAAAATCAGATGCAGCCAAAAAAGCTTTTCTCTACAACCGTGTAGGTGATTTCGCATTTCTCGTTGCCATATTTATGATCTTTGAAGCAGTGGGAAGCCTTAATTTTGATGTGATTCTGGCGAATCTGGATCTGTTCACCGGAGACTCTCTTTTCTGGGTCGCGCTGCTGATGTTTATCGGCGCTACCGGTAAAAGTGCTCAGATTCCGCTCTTTGTCTGGCTTCCGGATGCCATGGCCGGCCCTACATCCGTGTCTGCCCTTATTCACGCCGCAACAATGGTTACCTCCGGTATCTATCTGATTACCCGGCTGTCGCCAATGTATGTGCTGAGTCCTGAAATCCTGATGATTGTTGCAGCAATCGGTGCGCTTACGGCTATTGTGGCAGCAACCATTGCAATTACGCAAAATGACATAAAAGGAGTTCTGGCCTATTCCACGGTTTCCCAGCTTGGATTTATGTTTCTTGCTCTCGGATCGGGAGCCTATACGGCGGCCATCTTCCACGTTGCTACTCACGCGTTTTTCAAGGCTTGTCTCTTCCTGGGTTCAGGATCCGTGATTCATACCATGGAGCATGTGGAGCACGAACTACATGAAAAAGGAAAACATGTCCATTTTGATCCGCAGGATATTCGGTTCATGGGCGGGCTTAGAAAATTCATGCCCCATACCTACAAGACATTTTTGATTGCGACTATTGCTATTGCCGGTATACCTCCCCTTGCAGGATTCTTTTCAAAAGATGAGATCGTGATGCACACCTTCAATATGGGTTTCGGGGAATTTGCCGGCGCGATGTACTTTATACTCTGGACCGTAGCGACCATTACGGCATTTCTAACGGCATTCTACATGTTCCGTCTGACTCTGACCACGTTTCATGGTTCATTCAGACTGCCTGAGAAAGTGGAGGGAGCTGAGGATGCTGCTTCTTACCTGCATGAAAGCCCGGTTACCATGACATTCCCCCTTTGGGCGCTTGCCGTTTTATCAATCATCGGCGGATTTATGGGAATACCCAATTTCATTTCCAAGACCTTTGGCGGCGACGGACACATCAACTGGCTGCACGACTGGCTTGGCCCGCGTGCTGCGGATATCCCGCTTACACTGTCGATTCCGGCTGAATGGATCTTAATGATATTTGCCATTCTCGTAGCGGTAGGGGGCGTGTATCTGGCATACAGAATGTATGGCAACGGCCAGCAGGAAGAATCGGATGCAGCGATTGCAAACCGCTTTGGCGGACTATACCAGGTCTGGAAAGAAAAATACAGTATTGATGAAGTATACGAAGGCGTAGTAGTTCATCCGGTTGTGAAGTTCTCTGATAAAGTGCTCGCTGCATTTGACATGAAAGTGGTTGACGGAATTGTCAACGCCATAGGCGGAACCGTGCGGCTCGCAGGAAGTCTCCTTCGGTATATTCAAACTGGAATTGCAACGAGCTATGCCCTCTACCTGATCCTGGGCGTGATTCTCGTCCTAACCATGCTACTTTTTTAAGACGAAATGACTATGGAGCTTCTTCTTAACGTTGTTATTTATTTGCCGGTTTTGGGTATAGCGGCACTCTTTGCCGTAAAGAGCGATGAGGCCGTAAAATGGGTGAGCCTCACGGTAACCACGGTTGCCTTTTTTCTGTCGCTTCCGCTCTTTTTTGGATTTGATATCGCCAATTCGTCAATGCCGCAGTACCTCACTGAGGGAACCATGATATTCAGCGGTATGGATGTAAAATACCTGGTCGGACTGGATGGCCTGAGCTTGCTGCTCTTCATGCTTACCACATTGATGGGGCCAATCGTAATTCTTTCCTCATGGAACTCGGTTACAAAAAGTCTGAAGGGTTATTACGCTATGCTTTTGCTCCTTCAGACAGCATCGCTTGGAGTATTTGCTGCCCTTGACCTGGTTGTGTTTTATGTGTTTTTCGAGCTTTCTCTGATCCCGATGTACTTCCTGATCGGTATCTGGGGCGGAGCGGATCGCATCAGGGCCACAATTAAATTCTTTATCTACACCCTTGTTGGATCTCTATTAATGCTGATTGCATTGCTCTACCTGGGATATGATGCTGGAGCAGCGACCGGTGTCTACAGCTTTACTTCAGACTGGAGATTTATTTCCGGCCCTGAATATACCATTGGGCTTGTGGAGCAAACCTGGCTCTTCCTGGCATTTGCACTCGCATTCTGTATCAAGGTACCGCTTTTTCCGTTTCACACCTGGTTGCCGTATGCTCATACGGAAGCACCGACAGCTGGATCCGTGGTCCTTGCAGCGATCATGCTGAAGCTTGGAACCTACGGACTGATTCGTGTGGCGATGCCGGTTTTCCCGAATGCTTTTATGGAGTTTGCGCCCTGGATGGCTGTACTTGCCGTGATAGGAATCATCTATGGAGCATTGGTAGCGATGGTTCAGAAAGATGTGAAGAAACTGGTAGCCTACTCATCCGTCAGCCACATGGGATTTGTGATTTTAGGCATATTCGCATTCAACACAGTGTCGATGCAGGGTGCCATCATACAGATGGTGAATCATGGTCTTGCAACAGGAGCCTTGTTCCTT
>JAWVZW010000162.1:0-5349 GCA_033721975.1 Balneolaceae bacterium | reverse complement strand
CGGTATGCCGGTTCAGTCGTGAGCTGCCGGGTGGATCCGTCACCCAGATTGTGAATAAACACGTGCCTTTCCCCATAGTCGGCTTCGTTGCTTACATAAAGAATATTCTGATCATCGAGCCAGCGTGACCATGTGATTTCAAAATCTCCGCTTGTTAACTGTTCGATTTCACCGTTCATCAAATTGGCCAGGTAGAGATGATTCCAGCCGCTTTGCTCCGATGAAAAGAGCAGACGGTCGGTACGCGGGGCAAAACGGATGGATGTACCGCTCAGCCAGCCATCTGTAGAATCCTCAAATAGTACTGATTGTGTGTTATTGCGCAAGTTAAATACGTAAATACTGCGATTTTTCAGTGAGTCGTCTGAGGCATCAATCACGGCATAATTTCCGGAGAAGCTGCCGGCTGTGGAGGAGCGGTTCCAGCCGGTAAGCAGTGTATCCGTACTCATCGAGTCGAGATGAGCAATAAAGAATGTGACGTCCGGAATTCCTCTTCTGGATGCACCGGGTGTCACAAATTCGTCAGCATATTCCGGGAAATAGATCGTGCGGGAATCTGAATAATCAGACTGGCTCAAAATCAGCCGATTGTTTCCTGCCCAATCCCGGATAGAAAAACCGGGCTCATTCTCACTGCGGGATGTTAACTGTATCAATTCCGGGGTTACAACATCCGTTACCCATACGTCACCTGAACGAACAAATGCGAGCTTTCTGCTGTTTGGAGACCATACAGGATTCACATCCCGCTCCTTGGTTGCAATGATTCTGCGGGCTCCGGAACCATCAGTGCGTGACAGAAACAGATCCCCGTCATCAGAATAGACCATAAACCGGTTGTTCGGAGAGAGAATTGGCCTTGGTGAAATATCTTCTTCATCAACTTTCTGGGGTTCACCATTGTCCAGCGCCATTTTGTAGAGTCCGGTATCATAATAGGAGGAATCATTCCAGCTGAAATAAATGGTGTCCTGAGAGGTGTTAAAATATCTGAATTGCGGACGAATACCCGGTATCATGGGTTCGTGAAAAATCTCTTTCAGCGTGAGGTCCTGGGGTACATCCTGGGAATGAACCGTAAAAGGAATCAGGGTAAAAAGGAGGGGTATTATCAACAGGTAAATAAGTCGCATTGGGTCTATTTGGGATTTTTTTGATTGCCGGATAAAATAACAAAAAACCCTGAGAGCCAAGACGACGATTTTAAAGCATATACACAGTTTCTTCTGAATTAAATGCCGTCATTTTATCACACAGAACTGCATACTGATCACAGTCAGCTATATGACATTTGAGTACATCAGTAACATTCAGTAGCCAAACCAGGATGGAGAAAATCAGAAGAGCTATCAGGCTGATATTTTCTCTTCAACATCTGCATTCTTAAAAGCAATCGGCTTGATCGCTTCAAATGCTTTCAGTGTTTTTTCAATGTGAGCATCGGTATGGCCCGCCATCGGTATCAGACGGATTAGGACGACGCCTTTTGGCACTACGGGGTAGGCAACTCCACTCACGAAAACACCATGTTTTTCCCGCATCTCCCGCATGATTGCCTGACAGAGATCCGTGCTTCCGGCAGTGAGTACCGGTGTTACAGGACTTTCGGAAGGCAGTACGTTATATCCAATGTCGATCAGACCTTCCCGCAATTTCCGTGTATTTTCCCACAGTTTTTCTCTCCACTGCGGATTCTGACGGATCAGCTTCAGTCTCTCCCTTGCTGAGATGACAAGAGCAGTAGGCAGAGACTTGGCAAAAATCTGGCTTCGTGTATTGGCTTTCAGAAATTCAATAACCCGGGGTTCCGTAGCTATAAATGCTCCTATCAGGGCAACAGCCTTGGCAAATGTACCAAAGTAGATATCAATTCCATCGTGGCAGCCAAGCTGTGTACCGGCTCCGGATCCGTCGTGGCCCAGTGTGCCGAATCCGTGCGCGTCATCCACAAGAAGGCGGAAAGGATATTTCTCCTTAAGTGCGATGATTTCCTTGAGTTTCCCAAGATCGCCGGTCATACCAAAGACCCCTTCAGTAACCACCAGAATGGATGAGTTCGGCTTCAGTTTGGAGGCTGCCCGTTTTAGTTGTTTTTCCAGGCTCTCAATATCATTATGCTTGAAAACAGATTTTTCAGCCATGGCAAGCTGTTTGCCGTCCACGATACAGGCATGGCTCAGCTCGTCATAAATCAGAAAATCGTTTCGGTCAACCAGTGCATGAATCACGCTCATGATTCCCTGATAGCCGTAATTAAGCAGCAGGGCTTCCGGTTTGTGCATGAATTCCGCCAGCTCTTTTTCAAGTGCTTCATGTTCGTCCGAGTTTCCTGTCATGAGACGGGCACCCATGGGATTGCTGAACCCATACTGTTCGGCGGCCTTTTTGTCCACTTCACGGATATGCGGGTGATTTCCCACACTCAGATAGTCGTTCACGCTCCAGACGACCATATCTTTACCGTTAAACTTCATTTCGGGTCCAATAGGGCCTTCAAGTTTTGGGTATGTATAATATCCATAACCATCAGAAGTGAAAGCACCCAAAGGCCCGGGTCGACCTTCAAGCTTGTCGAAAAGATCCATAACAGGAGGAGGTTTAGTCAGTATTGTCCAGCTGCACCTTTAAAGGAGCATACTAAGTAATAAATGGGGGTCACAAATTTTGAAAAAAGGTAAGGAAAATGGACTTGTTGTCAAAAATTCATGAAGCTACTGCTTTATGGTACCGGATAGCCTCTGGATGCTTCCAGAATTCTAAACCAGTCCTGCCTTTCAAGCTGGATAGACAGTGCGTCCACGGCCGATTGAATGCGATCCGTTTTCCCGGTTCCCAGCACAGGAAATGGATTGCAGGGCAGCGCCATGAGCCAGGCAATGGCCAGCTGATCCATTGAAGCATCATATTTCCCGCACAGTTCCTCAAGCAGCTGACGAACCCGACGGGTGGCGTCAGAGTGGTGATCCGTGAAAAGCCTGCCGCCGCCAAATGGGGACCAAATCATAGGTGAGGCATTGTGTTTTTGAGCCTGATCGAATGTGCCGTCAAACAGTGCGTCGGTATGCAAAACAGAGCATTCAACCTGGTTGGTAACGAGCGGTTCATCCATAACTGACTGCAGCAGATCAAATTGTGAAGGGTTAAAATTCGATACGCCTGCATACTTTATTTTACCTTCACTGATCAGTTTCCGGAATGTATTAGCCATCTCAGATGCGTCCATCAGAGGGTCGGGCCGGTGAATCAGAAGCAGATCAATTTGTTCCACATGTAGATTTTTCAGGGATTTTTCGACCGACTTACGGATGTGCTCTTCACCGGTATTGTAATGCTGAATGGTGTAATCCGGTATTCCCGATTGGGGCAGACAAATTCCGCATTTTGTCACAATCTGGATCTTATCGATCAGTTCTGGCTTTTCTTTTAGAGCCAGACCAAAAAGTGCCTCGTTCCCGTAATTCCCATAAATGTCAGCATGATCAAAGGTTGTGACACCGGCATCAATACACTCTTCAATAAACCGGATGAGGTCGGAATTACTGAAATTCCATTCATGAAGCCTCCACATACCTGCTGAAAGAACGGATAATTTGGGGCCATCAGGATGTATAGCTTTCTTCATATTGCTGCAATTGATTGATATTCATAGAGATAAAGCAATAAAACAACAATTGACTTCGTTACAAAACTGTATTCCACTTGATTTATCTCAATAATCTCTCATTTTATAGAGAGTAACCAAAGAATCCAATTATGTCTGACGAAGAGAAATTTGAGGAGATGATTGATAATCCCACGAAGCATCAGCTGAAGGCGATTCACCATGCCCGTGAACGTGCCTGTATCGATGCCATGAAATCATCTACATCCAAGAATCCTCATAATAAAGGCTCCAATCTTGCCGGATTGTGGGAATACGTATATGACGAATATTACGCTATTCAATAACCCGTAATTACCGGCAGTATTCCTTCCGCAACCTCTACCCGGAGGTGTGAGATATCTGTACCCAGCTGTTCTCCATCAGCATGCACTGCAACGGGTCGCTGCGATTGAAACTGAAACGATCTCACCTTTTCTGACTCAAGAGCCTTCATCCAGGGCGCCGGACCGTTTTTAAAACAGATCATATAGAACAGAATTTTTGGAATGGATATTTTTTTGACGGTTACCAGCTCGGCCCGGCCGTCAAAGAGGTCGGCCTCAGGAGCGATATAAAAAGTACCGCCTTCCCATTTCCCATTGCAAAGTGTAAGCATCAGATAATTATCGGGTGACTGTTCTTTCTCATCGGAATTGATGGAGAATTGTGTTCCCCTGAATGTAAAAGAGGCTTTCAAAGCCCCTAATATGTAGATGATAAATCCTTTCAAGCGTGTATAGGATTTAGAGTAATGATTGGCCAGCCCGTCAAGTCCGATCCCTAATGTGTTAACACACCATCCCTCGGAGTCTCCTTTGAAGCGGAGCAAATCGGCATTTTGGAAACGGTTATGATAAATCAGGTCCAGAATCTCTTCGTAGCTCTCGGGAAGATTCAGTGATTTGGCGAAATCATTTCCGGTTCCTACCGGCAGAACCGCAAAGCCCTTGCCTGTTCCGGCAATCCCGTTGACCACTTGGTGAACAGTGCCGTCTCCCCCGCAGGCGACAATAATATCGAAGATCTCGGCTTTTTTGGAAGCCAGCTCCCGAATGGGCTCATCAGCGGTTGAGAGAATAATCTCAAAATGCGACCAGCGCTTTTCCGCCTCTTCCCTGAGCCATTCGGCATGCCTGGCAGACCTGCTTTTGTCAGCAGCCGGATTCAGGATAAAACAAACGGGTGTTGGGCTTCTTTCCATGGAGGTGAAGTAACGAAATCCAAGCCCAAATTACGAGTGGAAGTGTGAGTGTGATGGAGTAGGTGTTTTCAGCTATCAGCTATCAGTCTTCAGCTGACAGCTTCTTAAGTTAGAAGTATTTTGAGTGCCAGGAGTTAGAAATTATTGTGAATTTGGAGTTTGTAAATTGGAATTCTCCCGTCTCCCGTCTCCTGTCTCACCCCTCCAGTTGACCATTCTCCTCCATCCTGGCACTGAGTTCGGCAAGCCGTTCGCCGGCTTCTTTGATCGGGATGGATACGGCACTTGCCCCGGCTCGCTGCATAACTTCGGCTTCCTCTTCACGCATGGTTAGCACATAAATCAGTCCCTCATAACCTGACAGACGGAGGGTTTTTGTAGCGTTCTCTTTTACAATCTGGTTACCCATGGCGATCATCACGGACTTAATTCTTTCCATATCAATATGGGTCCAGAGATCCGTATCCTGGATGTCGCCGTAAACCACGCGCCTTCCCGCTTT
>JAWVZW010000161.1:0-5358 GCA_033721975.1 Balneolaceae bacterium | reverse complement strand
CTCTTCAGGCACGTCGCGTGCATCCTCTTTATCGCGTATATCGATGGGCTCCGTGAGTACCTTGTCAATTCTTTCCCAGGAGGCCAGCGATTTTTGAAATGTATTGACCGTGTATCCCAAGGAAGCGACCGGCCATGTGAGATAGGCAACATAGATCACAAATTCGGCTATATTGCCTACTGTAATGAGGTCATCAATTACCATCATTCCGCCTTTCCAGATCACAATAACAACAGAAACCCCGATCAAGAAATTAAGGGTGGGGTGGAACAGAGATTCGACCATATCAAGACGCAATTTTTTCTGCCGGTATGATTCACTCTGCTCCTCAAATTTTTTCTGTTCATACTCTTCCCGATTGAATGCCTTGATCAGCCGGATACTTGAAAAACTCTCCTTTCCCTTTTCAGCGAGATTGGAATATTGTTCCTGTATGATGAGCTGGTATTTATTAATGAATCCGCTGATCCAATAAGCAAATACTGACAGAAACGGCAGCGGAACCAATGCCCAAAGCGTTAACTCCGGGTTCACGATAATCATCATGGTCAGAATAAAACCTGCTCGCGTAAACGTATTGATGGTATACATCAAAACCGGACCAAAGTATTCACGCACACGGCTCACATCTTCGGTAGCTCTTACATATACTTCTCCGGATTTATTGGAATCAAAATAACGCTGGGGGAGCGTCATCAGTTTATCGATTACCCGATTTCGGATATCAAATTCAATCTTTCGTGAACTGACAATAAGTGTTTGCCGGGTCGCAAATAAGAGGATGCCGTAGAGCAAAACGGTACCGATTAGAAGCAGGGAGTTGTAGGCCAATATGGCTCCCGCTTCACTTGAAAAAAGAATTTCCATCAGGGAGCTAACCTCTCCGTACTGATTCTCACCCAGCTGTTCCACCTCATCCATGGTTCTTCGAATCAGAACCGGAATCCATATCAGAAAGAAATTGGCAGCCGTCAGAAAAAGGGCCCCGAGGAAAATGGTTCCCTTATAATCCTTGATGTAGCTATTCAGTTTTCTTAAAGCGTCCAAAAATGAGCTGTTGAGTTGATCAGATTTCTTACATGAACTCAACCGGGCTGTTTTTCATTCAGCCGTGGTTGAAAGACCCGATGGGTCTGCTTGTTTTTCAGTCTTTATATTTTTCAGCCCAGTGTTTCCCTAGTGCAAGACCCGATCTGTAGGCTGCGTCTACACCCATGCCGTTGAAGTAGTCTCCGATTACCGCAAGCTGTGCCTCCTCATCCTGTATTTCCATAAACGGAACATCCAGGTAAGATTTAGGTGTGCTATATTTCCAGTAGTGCAGCTGAGACCAGTCAGGTGCCGTTACCCATCCGCCAATTATTTCGGCCAGAGCTGCCGTGAGCTTGCCAATCACTTTATCTTCATCCTGGTCGCGGTGAGCGGATGAAAATGCGGGTGATGCGTGAACCACCAGGGAGCATTCCTGCTCTTCTTCTCGTTTTGAAGCCTCATTTGATATAAAACTGATGGGACTGTTTTTACAGACGATTCCCTGCCAGTCCGGAATATCACGCTTTCCAAATCCCAGCATCAGGGAGGTTACATGATCATAGTTTATTTCATCAATCTCCCGGATGATCTTGAGGGTATCCACCTCATCGATCGTTGTATTGATAATTCCATACGCCTGAGGTGCAGGAGTGGCGAGAATGACGGCATCCGCTTCGAACGTACGAGCAGAGGACATATTTATCATCCAGGGTCGCTTTTTCCTGCGATGGGATCCGATGTAGGTGAGCCCGCCCACTTTGGCTTCAGTTTTTACATCCACCCAGCGACTCAGGTATTTGCCGATTGAGTTCATACCGTCAGCCGCTGTATACTTGACCGGATTGTCATTATTGGGGTTGCTTGACAGCAATTCATCCCCGTCAAAGAACAAAAAGTTTTTCCCCCATACCTTCAGCAGTTTCTTCTCCAGCATGTCCGCCGTAAACGCCTTGAATTCAGGAGATTCAGGAACAAACCAAGAAAGTCCGTGATCCAGTTTTGTCTGATTTGATTTTCCTGCATACCGGGTTGCCATTCTTCCGCCATATCCCCTGCTTTTTTCAAGAATGGTTACGTCATGACCTGCTTCAGCCAGAATTTTACCGGCCGTTAACCCTGCAATTCCAGCACCAATGATCCCAATTACCATAAATAGCTTGTTCTGATATTCAAGTTGTCTGTGTCTGACTTACTTTAATGATCTGTCGAAATGTAAAGAACATTTCGCTCCTCTTCCGAACTGAATGTGATTTTTTACACCGTATAAAGAGTTACCCTCGGTTTTGCGGCTTCCTTACTCAGCAAGGCCGGCCAATAAGCTACCACTTCGCTTGCTTTTGGTCTTCCGCCGGCGAAACCGGTTACGCCGCTCGGCCCCGTTAAAATCAAGGGAGCAATTTCCTTCCCGAAACGATTCAGTTCATCACGGGAATCGCCATAGACAGATACCCTCATTTCGACTTCATTTACTTCACTCAGATCGTTTTCGAAGACTGAATCATCTTCATTGCAGGCATTCAATCCTACCAGCTCTATATTGGTATCCCTGAAGGAAATTCCCAGTTTTTCTGCTCTTTTCAATAGCAGATCACCTGCGAAACGGGCCTTTTTAACGGCATCCGGCCAGCTGTAAACCAATGTGGAAGAGAGTTTATAGCCATCGATATAGCTGGCTGAAATTTTATAGGTATCCGTCTCCGCCGACCCCTTGATTCCCGTCACTTTTACACGGTCTTTCCCCTCCTGCAATACCTTCACCGAAGTAAAGTCTGCAATGCAGTCCGGGGTAATATATTCTGCCGGATTACCAATCTCATAGAGTAGCTGTTCCTTTACCGTCATTTCAGACACCAGTCCGCCTGTGCCTGCATGTTTTGTTACATAAAACGTTCCGTCGGGATAAGCCTCAATAATGGGGAAACCGATATCCACCAGATCATCTACGGTTTCCCAGTCGGTAAAATTGCCGCCGGATACCTGCCCGCCGCACTCAATAATATGACCGGCAATGGTTCCGGTTGCCATCAGATCGTAATCCTCAAAAGACCAGCCAAACTCATGTATCATCGGGGCCAGCGTCAGACCCGTATCGGTCACCCGTCCGGTGATCACAATATCTGCACCCTTCTCGAGGGCTTCCACAATCGGACGGCTTCCAAAATAGACATTGGCACTCAGCAGATCGTCCTTAACCTCGGTGATGGGCCTGCCGGTTTCCATGTTATTGAGCAAATGCCCTTCGTCTATTAACCGGTCGATGCCCGGAAGGATATCATCCCCGTCAACAACCGCTATTTTAATTCCGGATACTCCCTTCTTTTCCGCAACCTCCAGGATGGCATTCTTGCAGGCAGATGGATTTACACCCCCTGCATTGGAGATAACACGAACTCCGCGGTTCTTTATATCATCCAGAACGGCTTCAATCACATCCACAAAATCGCGTGCATAGCCGTAATTTTCATTCCGCATACGCTGTTTCTGCATGATCGACATCGTAACCTCGGCCAAATAATCCATCACCAGATAATCTACCGGTCCCTGTTTTACCTGCTTGATGGGTGCGTCCGGCAAATCTCCCCAAAAACCCTGTCCCGATGCGATTCGAATCTTTTCTTTCACTGAATCTCCAATACTCATTTAGCTGTTTTGTGGCAGTCTTGAATATCGGGATTTTAACGGAAGTTGTGAAACCGGAAGTTTTAAGCATTTCTGCTAATGCCGGTATTGTCAGGCAAGATTTTGAAATTCCTGAATAGAGGTAGGTTCAGATAATCTCCCAGGAACGGCTCGATATTTGAATCTCATCGTCCCGGTCAATTTCTCTGCGGGACATAAAAAAACCCGCCGGTGATCAAGCCGGCGGGATTTGTCTGTCTCAGTTCTCACTCAAACGCCTGGAATCTTATAAAGCCAAGCGCATCTGGGGTTGTTAGCCGTCGTCTAATTTGATGTCAATAAAAAGGGTATTTCGTCTCATGAACCACTTCTACGGGGACCGGTGCATCGTCTCTGTTCTGTCGGGATTCATCCGATTGATTCACACCCAGAAGATCGGCCAGCTTCTGAATCCATTCACTCAGCTGTAAGCTTTCGATATTGAACTTGTTTGTGTTCTGCATCTTCTTCTGATTTTGGGTGAATCTTCAAGTGAAATAATCACCTGCCGGCGGTCAAACCGACAGGCTGTAACGTCTCTATCTGATCATTGTGTGTTTTCAGTTCTCACACGCTCAAGCAACGTGGTTGCTCTGGTATTATATTACGTCCCGACAAGCTGTCGTTCACCGCATGTCCATGTGGTATAATCATTTAATCTTTCTAACGGTTATCAGAGTACAACAGAAAAGCCCGCAGGCGATCAAACCTGCGGGCTGTCATCTCAATTGTTCTGTGTGTGTTCTCATACACCCTGTGGGTGTTGATTGCTCTTCAACAGTTTACCAACCTGCTGAAGCAACCTCACCGCATAAGCATGCGGAGTTTTTAGGACGATTTTGGGGAATGGATAAATTGATCCTCCCCTAAAGATGGTGGGATTTTCTCCAATGAATAGAATGGGATCCGGTCCAGGCAGTATCCAATTCTATTGAAATGAAAAGATTGGCATTTAAGAGAAATATGGTACGATTCGATGGTTCGATCGAAGTCGTAAGCCTGAGTAGCTATAA
The DNA here is from genome assembly GCA_033721975.1 of Balneolaceae bacterium. Classification (GTDB taxonomy): domain Bacteria; phylum Bacteroidota; class Rhodothermia; order Balneolales; family Balneolaceae; genus Rhodohalobacter. The sequence continues at coordinate 655 of JAWVZW010000161.1, read as the reverse complement.
AATTATATGAGGCAGCAGACTGAGTTTAATGTGCATCCAGCCAGTTATCGGCCAGGCCCATCTCAACCTCCAGGGGAACGTCCAGTTCATAGGCATTTTCCATGAGCTCCTGGATTTTATCCGGTACAGCTTCGGCCTCTTCATCAGAGATCTCAAAAACCAGCTCATCATGTACCTGCAGCAGCATCCTGGACAGACATTCATTCTCTTCCAGATAGTTATGGATGTCGATCATGGCGAGTTTGATGATATCGGCGGCCGTTCCCTGGATCGGCATATTGATCGCTGTTCTCTCAGCGAATCCGCGTACATTCCAGTTTCTGGAGTTGATATCGGGTATATATCGCCTTCGGCCAAGAAGGGTTGTCACGTAGCCGTTCTCTTTTGCAAATTCTATGGTTTCATCGATGTAGGTCTTTATGCCAGGAAACCGTTCGAAGTATTGATCAATCATCTCTTTGCCTTCACCATTGCTGATACCCAGTCGGGAAGCAAGGCCGTATGCGCTTACGCCGTAGGGAATTCCGAAGTTGACTTCCTTAGCTTTCCGTCGCTGAGCGGGGGTCACGTCATCCAGATTATCCAGGTTAAACACCTCCTTTGCGGTTCGGGCATGGATGTCCTCCCCGTTTCTGAACGCTTCGATCATATTCTT
>JAWVZW010000160.1:0-5384 GCA_033721975.1 Balneolaceae bacterium | reverse complement strand
CCATAGGCATCCCAATGGGAAAATCACCAGCGAGCAGATTCTCGGATGGCATCTCCCTTCATTACGCTAAAGAAAATCAAGGGTCCATCTGAATTATCCCAATTGACTGACTCTCACCAGTGTGATTTTCTTCTTAACGCTTCACTCCGGAATCTGCTGTTCGCCGGATGGTCTGCAGGCGGAAAGAGTGAATGTTTGATAAGTACGATTGATGATCGGTCAAGGAAGAAAGAGAAAAAGCTTTTTAACTATGGGAGAGACCATAAACTTTAAACCTTCAACCTTCAACCTTCAACCTTGAACGCTTGCACCCTGCACTCACGCAGCCCTTATAATGCGTCTCGCCCAGATACTGATATCATCCAGAATCACATAGATGGAAGGCAGAACGATCAGGGTCACGACCGTTGAGAAGGTGAGTCCGCCGACAATAGCCCGGGCCATCGGGAAGTAGGGTGGTCCTTCGCCACCGATTTGCGTAGTGCCAAGGCAGAGAGGAATCAGACCGAGAACGGTCGTCGCAGCCGTCATCAATATGGGGCGTATGCGGTCTCTGCCGCCCTGAATGACTGCGTCGCGTCTGGAAAGACCTTCAGTTCGCAGATGGTTGATATGGTCGATTAATACGATCCCGTTATTCACCACAATGCCCATCAGGATGAGAATGCCTATAAAAGCCATCAGATCAAAGTTTGTACCGGTAATAAAGAAGAACCAGAAAATGCCCACCACTCCAAAAAGGATACATGAAAGCACGCTGGTGGGATATAAGAGAGACTCAAAGAGAGATGCCATGATCAGATAGATCAAGAAGAAGGCAATGGCAATATTGAAAAGCATCACATTCATCGCTTCCGCATCGTTGCCAAAACTGCGACCGTAGCTCCAGGAGTATCCTGTGGGATACACCATCTGATCCATCACTTCAGATATGGTTTCTCTTGCTTCCTCGGAGGTGATTCCATCCAGATTGATGGCAATTCCCAGAGATGTTTTGCGGTTTTCGCGGAAGATGCGGCCGGATCCGGAACTCTGTTCAAATGTTGCCAGAGTAGCCAATTTTACGGTCTGGTTATCACCCACGGAAATAGGCAGGTCTTTGAGATCATCCAGCGTTTGCCGGTTAACATCCTGAAAAGCCAGTACCACGTCGATTTCACTTTCCGGGCCGCGGATTCGCTGAACGGTCTGACCCCGCATGGCGCCCGATACCATATTTGCAACAGCGCTGGAGGTAAGTCCGAAATTTCGGGCGCGGTTATGATCCACAGTAAGACGAACTTCGTCACTGCCTGATTCCGCCTCCGATTGCACATCTGCAAAACCTTCCATCTGACCCAAACGCCACTCTACCTGCTCAGCCAGTTCTTCCAGCACATCCATCGACTCACCCTGTACAAATACACGAACCTGTTCACCGCCACCGCGATTGATAAACTCAAATGCAGGTTCACCGATTGCAATTTTTGGCAGATTTGCTTCAATCTCCTCTTTGATCTGGGTGACCGACTTCTCAGCCTCATCATCCGGAATCAGGTTAATGGACGAATTGGCACTTTCAGGCTGATAGAAGGTATATACAGATTCTATCTCAAATTTTTCCTGGTTGCTGTACAGATATTCTTCAATTCGGTCAACGGATTCTTTAACCGTCTCAAGGGTATAGGCAGCATTTAAATTATACCGAAGCTCCAGTTTACGTTCTTCAACACGCGGAAACATATCGACACTCATCATCGACAGAGGAATCGCACCACTGAAAAACAGCAGCGTAATCAGCAGAACGGAAAGTTTTCTACGTTCAAGCAGCCATCCCAGCAAGGCCGAATACCTGACCGACATTTTGTCGATCATTGTCTCCCTGGCGGACTCTTTTGGAGGTTTGATGTTGGAAGTTAGCAGTGGGATCACCGTTAGGGAGATCACAAGGGATGCTATCAGTGAAATGATAATCGCCATCCCGATATAGTACATGTACTGAGAAATAAAGCTCTCATTTACCACATTCGGGAGGAAAACGATGATGGAGGTAAGTGTACCTGCCGTGACAGCCACAGCCACTTGTTTTGTACCGAGTGCAGCTGCCTGTTTGGGATCCTTCAGCTGCCGCTGATAGCGATGAATGTTTTCTGTAACCACAACAGCATTATCCACCAGCATACCGATAGCAAGCATGAGTCCTGTCATGGATAAAATGTTGAGACTGATATCCAGAAAGAAGAAAAATCCTAATGTGACTATAATGGAAAATGGTACTGCGGTAGCAACAATCATTGTGGTGCCGGCATGTCTCAAAAAAATGTAGAGAACAATGAGTGACAACAGGGCGCCAATCATGCCTGCATTAAAGAGTTCACGCAGCGAACTCAGAATACCGTCTGCCTGATTGAACATCTCATAGATTTCTATACCCTGCATCTCCGGCCGCTTCCCGATTTCATCGATTTCGGCGAGCACAAGATCCACCACTTCAACCGTATTGGCCGTAGATTCCTTGGTTATATCGAGACCCACGGCATATTTTTGATCCAGGTGTCTGGCATAATTTCGTTCAGGAGTGGTATAACTGACCGTTGCGACATCTTTTACCCGAATGTTGTTTTCGGCGATGATGATATTTTCGATGTCATCCACACCCTGCAGATCACCCATCGGCCGAACCATATATCGAAGGCCTGAATCGGTAATTTTACCCGCTGAAATAGAGAAGTTTGCCTGACTCAGCGTATTGCTGAGCTGATTGAGGTTGATGCCGTAGGCGGTGATTCGTGCGGGATCCAGCTCTATGCGTATTTCACGTTTCTCGACACCATAAAGATTTACCTGACCCACGCCCGGAATCCGCTCAATGCGCTGTTTCAGATTGCGGTTCAGGAGCTCAAAGGCGTTTGACAGATCCCGGTCGCTGGAAATTCGTAGCTGCAGGGTAGGGGCATCGCCATCCTGAAATTTATTGATCGTGTAGTATTCAAAATCATCCGGAAGCTGATTGCGAATGCTTTCGATCTTCTCCTTGATCTCAATCGCTTTCAGGTTGATATCGGTACCCTGCTTGAACAGTACAACCACGCCGGCGTTATCTTCTCCGGAGTTGGAGTTGATTCGGTCAACACCGCTCAGCGTGGCAAGAACCTCCTCAATCGGGCGCGCAATATTTTCGTTGGTCTCCGTTGGCGTGGAGTTCGGGTAGGGAAGCTGAATAAATGCACCCGGAAAGGTGATATTGGGCATAAACTCAAGCGGTACGAGCCGGGTCGCGATAATGCCCACTACCACCAGACTCACAAAAACCATGAGTGTGGTGACGGGCCGGCGAAGCGAAAGATCTGTAATATGCATAGTGCAGAGTCCTAAGCTGTTTCCGTTCCGTTTACGCTGCCGGAAGTTTCCGTTTTCATGTACTGCTTGCGATCAACTATAGCATACATCACAGGTATCACTACCAGCGTTAGAAGGGTTGAGACCAGCAGACCTCCAATGACCGTGATACCCATCGGTGCCCGCAATTCTGCACCATCGCCAAAACCGATTGCCAGCGGTAGCAATCCGAGTGTTGTTGTAAGTGTCGTCATTAAGATCGGTCGAAGCCTTGATTTACCGCCCTCCATGATCGCCTCAATTTTTTCCGTTCCTTTTTTCCTCATCTGGTTGATCAAATCGATCAGTACAATGGCGTTGTTGACCACAATTCCGGCAAGCAGAATCAGCCCGATAAATACCACAACACTGATAGTTGTACCTGTTATGTAGAGCGCAAGTATAGCGCCAACCAGGGCCAGCGGTATACTGAACAGAATGATAAACGGGTGCAGCAGGGACTCAAACTGAGAAGCCATCACCAAATAGACCAGGAAGATGGCAAGAGCGAGAGCAAAAAGGAGGGATCTGAAAGAGTCCGACATCTCTTCGTTTTGTCCGCCGATATCAGCAAATACCCCGGCCGGCATGGTTGTCTCTGAAAGAATTTTCTGTACCTCATTGGCAGCCTCGCCAAGATCGCCATAACTCAGGTTGGCAGAGACGATGGCGACACGCTGCTGCGATACACGCCTGATCTCGCCCGGACCATTTGCAACTTCAACGCTGGCAATTGCACTGAGCGGGATGGGTCTGGGGCTTCCGGGATTAACAATCAACCGCCTGATTTCGTCAATGGATGCCCGATCGGACTCCTGAGCACGAACAAGAACATCAATCTTCCGGTCTCTCCAGGAGTAGCGGGTGGCCACATCACCCCGCACATTGCTTACAACACGGTCTGCCACTTCATGAACCTGCAGGCCAAAAGCAGCGGCACGGTCGCGATCAAAATGAATCTGAAGCTCAGGGCTACCGGTCTCCATGGTATTTTTTACATCCGCAAAGCGGTCGTTGGCAGATAATCGTGCCGCAACGGCATCGCTGGCTCTTTTGAGATCCTGCAGATCAAATCCGCTAATCTCTACTTCAATGGGAGTTTTGAAACTAAAGAGTTCAGGGCGGCCAAACTTGTACTGGAGGCCAGGAATGCGTCCAAGAGAGGCGCGCATCTGCTCCATCGCTCTCTCTTCTTCTGCAGAGGTTGCTCCCGGAGCAAGTGTTACATTCAGTTGTCCCCAGTTTTCTCCGCCTTCATTCGGGTTGGCATCCATTCGGTTGCCTGTACCGGCTACCGCAAACGTGGTGCGTACATTATCGTATGATCTGGCTGATTGCTGTACGGTTCTGAGCGCAAGATCGGTCTGCTCGATTGGAGTGCCCGGAGGGAGCTTGAACTCAACATTGAATTCGCCCTGTGACAGCTGCGGAATCAGTTCAACACCTATTCTGGGTACAAGGGCAATGGACCCGGCAAAGATGAACAGGGCAGAGGTTAACACAATGGCCTTGTGATTCAATGACCAGTTCAGAAGCGAGGTATAGCGCTCTTCTGTAAACTGATAGCCCTTGTCGAATGCATACACAAACGGCGAAAACAGGACGCGGGATATGTTTGAAACCCATCGTGCAATCCATTTAAATAACTTTGTGATTGCCGTTGGGATGGTGTAGAAAAGAAACATCCTGACTGCCCGCAGGCCATGGCCAAGTCGGGTTCTCGGTTCTTTCAGGTCCAGTGGTTCGAGAACTTTTTTGTCACCGCCAATGGAAGAGAGCATGGGAATCAGGGTAATGGCTACGACCAATGATGCCAGAAGTGAGAATGTAACCGTCAATGCCTGATCCCGAAACAGCTGACCTGCAATTCCCTGTACAAAAACGAGCGGGAAAAAGACCGCGATCGTAGTGAGGGTGGAGGCAACCACGGCCATGCCCACTTCTCCGGCGCCCTCACGGGCGGCTTCTACAATGCCTTTGCCCTGCTCACGGTGCCGCGCAATATTTTCCAGGACCACAATGGAGTT
>JAWVZW010000159.1:0-5386 GCA_033721975.1 Balneolaceae bacterium | reverse complement strand
TGATCACATGATCTTCAGTGCTCTTCTTGGTCTCCTCATAATTACCGTTCAGGTTAAACCAGAAGTCCGTTTCAGTATGAGCGGAGATATTCAAAACACGTTTGCCATCGGGAGCCCGTTCCGTATCACCTTTAGCCGACATCGACACAAATACTGAACCTGAATCGATGGCTCCATCAAATTCATTACCTGAAGAATGGAGCTGATGGTGCAGCGGCATGGATTCATCATAGGTATCATCCGTCACAACCCCCATTGTAAATGCGCCCCATGCACGTGTATACTTTTCTGATTCTGTCCTGAAATAGTCCCGCACGGGCCCTGAAGTAATCTCTTCCATATTCCATACAGGCAGATTTGAAATCACAAGATTTGTCCGGTAGCTCCTTTTTTTGGATGTATGCAGTGTAAAAGTATCATCTTCATTTCGGGACATGCCCAATACTTTTTCCTTCACATGCAAAGATCCGCCACGGTCCTCCACGAATTTCTGCAGCTGCCGGATCATCTCCACCAGTCCGCCGGGCACATAGTAATTGGTATAGTTGGTGTAGGTGATTGATGGAGCCCCAAATAGAAATGGGGTGTCATCAGCCTTTGATTGTGCAGAGATCAGAAGCTGTTCATCCAGAAAACGAAAGAAATCCGGATGGGTTATGCCGCACTGAACAGCCATGGATCGAACCGATGTGGCAGCAGTTGGCAGAATCAACGCATCTATGGGATTGTTTTTCAAGAGACTGAACCAGTCTTTTGTCTGTAGCGGAGGAAAAAAATGATTCGATCCGGACACCTTCCAGACAGTATCAGAAACATCAAATGCTTTCGCCCAAAATCGTTGCTGTGCAGAAGGCTCACCAAAAACGCGTATGGCTTCATTCAGCCATTGCTCTTTATCACGATATCTTGTGATGGTTTTGCCGTTCATATGAACCTGCATGGATGGATCGATTGGCTTCTTTTTAATTGAAATTCCAAGAGTATCTTCCAGCATGCGCAGGGGCTGATGCTTATCAAAGCCAATCAGGGTTGTGGCACCCGATTCAAACGTATACCCTTTGCGGTAATAGGATGAACTGCATCCGCCGGGTACATGCGAAGCTTCCAGGATCAGGACCTTGTAACCGTCGTTGGCAAGCAGTGAAGCGGCAGTCATTCCGCCCATACCGGCACCCACAATCACTGCATCAAATTGATTTTGTCTGATTTTCATACCCGTTAGAACAAGCTTTTAGCCGGGTTGGTTTCAGACAAACACAAGATAATTACGAATACAGATTGAGACAGAGTCAATGGCCTCAAAATACTTCCCTGTCAGGTTTGCCGGTGTTTAGGCTTCCTGGAGAGCAGTTTCCGCATTGGCAAGAACCGGATTCGCAACCTTATCATCCGATTCGATTTTGCCATCCCTGAGCCGGATGATTCTCCGCGCATAGTTGGCAATATCGTTTTCGTGTGTGACAAGAATAATGGTATTTCCGGCACGGTGCAGCTCCTCGAACAGAACCATGATTTCATCACCGGTTTTGGTATCCAGGTTTCCTGTCGGCTCATCAGCAAGTAGAATGGACGGGTTATTTACCAGTGCCCTGGCAATGGCAACACGCTGACGCTGGCCACCGGAGAGTTCATTGGGTTTGTGATCCAGGCGATCACCCAGCCCTACTTTTTCAAGTGTCTCCGTTGCCCGTTTTTTTCTTTCCGACCCTTTCATGCCGGAGTAAATAAGCGGCAGCTCAACATTATTGAGACAGTCGGTTCTGGGCAGAAGATTAAACGTCTGAAATACGAACCCGATTTCCCTGTTTCTTACGTGGGCAAGTTCAGAATCATCCAGTTCACTCACCCTATGACCATTTAGAATATATTCACCGGATGTGGGCGTATCCAGACAGCCTATCATGTTCATCAGTGTCGATTTCCCTGAACCTGACGGACCCATGATGGCAATGTATTCGTTCTCGTTTACATCGAAAGTTACACCGTTCAGAGCCTTTACAATAGCCTGTCCCATTTTGTAATGGCGGGTAAGGTCCTGGATCTCTATAATTTTTTTCGACATATGATAGTACTCCGATAGGTGTTTATTTAGTTCGTGTTGGATGATGATTTTACGATTTTGTCGCCGTCTTCAAGGTCCCTTGACAAGACCCTGTAGCTGCCGGTAACCACTTCATCTCCGGCTGCCAGACCGCTCATCACCTGGATATACGCATTATCACTGATTCCGGTTTCAACTTCTTTTCTTTTGGCAATTCCGCCTTCATTTACAAAGACCACCCGTCTGAAATCTTCCCGCGAACCGATACCCTCAGATTGTCTCGGGGGAGTTTCACCGGAAACGCTGTCGGCAGCCACACTGTCTGCAGCAAAATCCCGAACCGTTACCGCCTGTATCGGAATGGAAACTACATCATATACCGTGTTGGTTTGGATATCAACGGTGGCTGACATTCCCGGTTTGAAGTTTGGCACAAAGCTGGCCCCTGGTGTTTCAGAAACATTCATCACCATCAGCTCTTCACTGGTCTGATCCAGATTGTGCGGTGTGGTAATCCGAATCTTTACCTTGTAGTTGGTAACCTGATTCGCTGATCCTGCTCCGGTTACCTCAGCTGAATTGGCAATTTCCGTAACCAACCCATTAAAAGTACGGTTTGGGTATGCATCCACTTCAATCTGGGTGGTATCATTGAGAGTCACGTTCACGATATCATTCTCGTTAACGTCGACCTCCACTTCCATCTGCTCCATCCGGGAAACTCTCATCATCTCCGTTCCTGCTGTCTGGGCCTGACCGAGAACCCGTTCACCCTGCTCGATTGCCAGACGGGTAATGGTACCGTCCTGTGGTGAGCGGATTACGGTCTGCTGAAGTTCCTCCTCAGCCCGCCTTAGCTGTGCTTCAGCACTCTGAATCTGAAATTCAGCAGCCCTGAAGCTGGCTTTTTGAGCCTCATAATCATTTTCTGATCTCAGGTATTCCAGCTCGGAAAGCAGACCTTTATCATACAGCTCCTTATTTTTTCTGTATTCAACTTCGGCCTGAAGCATGGAGGAACGTGCCTGCTCCATTCGGGCCCTTTGAGAGAGAAGTGTAGCATTCAGTTCGTCAATCCGGGCCTGGTAAATATCAGGCTTAATGCGAACCAACAGGTCACCTTCACGAACAAAATCACCTTCCTTAACACTGAGTTCGATAATTTCGCCGGAAACATCGGGACGAATGATAACTTCTATTTCAGGCTGTATCCGCCCTGAAGCAGAAACGATCTGGGTTATGTTTCTGAGCTTCGCTTCCTCCGTATCGACAGTAATCTCTCCTGAACCTCCGTCAAACCAGCCCATCATTCTACCCGTTATCCCTACCGCTACGATAACAACAACAAGTATTCCCAGAATCTTCAGAAGCTTCTTGGTCGTGTTATTCTTCTTTGCCATTGTATGTTTTATTTCCCATCAATTTTTATGAAATATTTCAGCCGAGTTTTTAATTAAAAACTCAGAATTGAATATCTCTGTCCAGTCTTCCAATGTAATAATCCAGCAGTTTTTCCTGGAAAAAGAAGTTATATAGAGTTTGAATTCGGTTAGACTGGGCCTCGACAAACGAATTGTTAGCCTGACTCAGCTCTATCAATGTGGATGCACCCACCTCGTAACGCTGCTGTTCGGTTTCATAGGCACGCTCTGCAGCAATAAATGCTTTTTCAGATGATTCCAGCTCCTGAACCAGGGCGATATAATCATTGTATGCCTGATTTACCTCCTGAATGACGTTCAGCCGGGTGTTTTCCAATGAAAGCTGTGCATTTTTGTATGAAATCTGTTGAGCCTGTACACTCGTACGTGCATTCAGTCGATTGAAGATTGGAATGCTAAGGCTCAGACCGAGATTCCTGCTTATGTTCTGATCGGTAAGCTGATCCGAATAGGATGCCGGGTTCCGGTCGTTGTAACTGGTTCTTACAGATCCATTAAGTGTCAGCGTTGGGTAGTAGTTGGCTCTGGCCGATTTCAGATTATACAGAGCCACTTCTATTCCCTCTAATTCGCTCTTTAAATCTGACCGGTTATCCAGTGCGAGCTGCACCATTTCCTGCAGATCATAATCTCTTGCCGCTGCTGAAGACTCATCAATGTTCGGAGTAACGAACTGGTAATCTCCCAGCGGGTCAATTTGCAATGTCCTGATCAGCTGTAGTCTGCTGAAATTCAGATCATTTCTCCTGTTTACGACCTGAAGTTCATTTCCGGCTACAATGCTTTCCTGATTTAACAGATCTACTGTTGGACGTGCACCTACCTCAACCTGAGCACGGACCTGTTCGAGCTGCTGCTCAGAAGTTTGAAGAGTCTCTTCCGCAATTTGAAGAAGTTGTTCACTAAGCAAATACTGCAGATATCTGCTTGCTGTGTTAAAAATGATATTCTCACGGACCCTCTGAAGCTGTTCTTCCCTTGAAAGCGTTTCGTGCTGGGCAGCCCGTAGTGAGTTGATGTTATTGAATCCATTGAAAATTGTTATTCCGGAATTGATTCCTGCACTGAAACTATTAATGGTAAAGTCACCAAAATCACCCGTGGTGTTATCAAACTGCCGACCTACGTTTCTTCCGCGGCTGGCACTGGCATTCAGATTCGGGAAAAAATCGGCAAGAGCGCTTCGTTCCTGTGCCCTGGAGAGAGTAAGGTTATTTTCAGCCTGTTTTAACTGGTAATTATTTTCGAGTGCGATTTCAATCGCTTCTTCAATCGTGATGGATTGTGCCTGTGCGAACAAAATGGCCGGAACAAGCAGAAGAGTAGCAGTCAGTAGAAGTTTACGCATGGATTTTTTTAAATAGGTTCATGTTTGGGGGTTTACACGAAATAGATGAATGAGAGTTACAGAAAAAATATTCCCGTTTCCTGATGTGAAACGTTTTTTAACATTTATCGTTGGTAACGGCTCAAAAAAAATTTAATCGTTACTCGGTGTCAGGGCCTTTCTTTATACCCGATAGTTGCCTGTCAATGATTTCAGAGAGGTAAGTGATGGCCTTCTGGGCAGCCAGATGCTGAAGTTCGTCAACGATATAGGATGTAAGCCCGGAGGATGAGCGGGTGCTGACTGATTCTTCCCCGTCCGATGCTGCAATTCGTCCTCTTCTCTTTCTTTTCAGAAGCCCGGTCACAAAGCCAAGGCCTGCCGCAACCGCAACGCTTTTGATTGGATGTCGCTTTATATAGTCAACAGGCTCTTTTAACTCATCCATTCCTCCTTTCAGACTTGTTATCCTGCGCTGAAAGTCTCCCTCCAGGATCTGCAGTTCCTGCTCAAGTTTCTTTTTCCGGTCGCGAACCTGGTCCATCGTTATGTTGTTTTTATTCTTCAGAATTCTCC
>JAWVZW010000158.1:0-5422 GCA_033721975.1 Balneolaceae bacterium | reverse complement strand
ATTCATTATTCCTCGGTAGCTCAGTGGCAGAGCAGTTGGCTGTTAACCAATTGGTCGTAGGTTCGAATCCTACCCGGGGAGCTTTCAAATGTAAGGGACTAATCTGCGAACCCAGGTTAGTCCCTTTTTTATGATCTCACCTTTTAACATCCCATCTTTGGGATTTACCATCAGAGCATCTATTTTCGTGATGTGAGAATCCTAAGTACACATAGATTGTTTAATTATGTTGCAAACCTGGTGATAACAGCCAGCGTGCTGTGTGTATTGTTTGGAAACGGAGTCCATGTCCACGCTATTTTTGATCATATTTTTGATCACGGTGATCTTCATGCTTTCGTTCACTCTCACGCTGAAGATCAGTCTCAGAACCATAGTCATGCAGAGGAATTTAGCGATGAGAATACCCATCAGCATCCAACGGCTACCGTTAATCTGATAGGTACTCTTACACAGAAAACAATCAGTAAGGTTTTTGAAGACTCAGAGTTATTTTCTTCTTCGGCAATACTGACAAGCAATATTTTTACTAAAGCTTCAATACTTCTTTATTTAGATCGGCCACCACCAGATCCTTTATATCAATCAGAACACTTCTCCTCTTATACACTTCGCGGCCCACCGGTGGGATAGGTCTGTCGTTTAGTCAGATAGCATCTCTGTTCAGCTATCCCAAGTAATACTTTTCAACCCTTAATACATTTAATTTATGCATTCATCCAAGTGGTGGATCTTGTTGTTGGTATTCCTATGCATACCCCTACAGATTCACGCCCAAAAACAGACTCTCTCTTTAGAGGATGTTGTTGAGCGATTCGAGCAATACAGTCTCCAGCAGGAACTGGCAAAGCTGGAAGAACTCCGGAAACAGGGAGCTGCCCAGCAATACAAAGCATACATGAATCCCGAGCTTAGCGTATTCAGCGAACAGCTTAACGCCGGCACGCTGGATTATGATGAAACTACCTATCAGATTTCGCAACCTATCGAACTGCTGGGGCAACCCTTCCTGCGCAATAAAAGCGCGAATAAAAGCAGAGAAGCAGCAGGATTGAGCTTTCAGTACAACCGATCGGTCCTCATCCAGCAAGTGAAGTTGCTTTATGCCGAATACTGGTTCCTTCAACATAAACTTGAGGTCTATGGCCAGGCACTTACTGTGATCAATCAGGTACTGGCCTCGGCTAAAGATCGCAAAGCCGAAGGCACCGAATCCGGACTTCAGGTGCAGCGATTCACCATTGAGAAGAACCGCTACCTTCGCCTGCGCAATGAAGTGGAAGTAAACCTGATGGAGACCGGTAACCGGTTGGCAACCATGATAACCTCCCCGGAACAGTCTGACTTCTCATTTGAAGTAGAAACAGACTTGCCGGTACCACCGGTTATGGAAGACTTTGAGATGCTTCAGCAATATGCATTGAAGCATCGGACCGATCTTCAGGCGATGGAGCTGGAAGCCGAAGCGCTTGGAATCCGATACAAAGTCGAAAAGCGGGAACGCCTTCCAGATTTAAAAGTGAATGTTGGCTATAAAAATCAATCCGATGGTTCGGAAGGTTTTGTGATTGGCGGCGGCATTCAACTCCCGATCTTTAACCGGAATAGCGGAAACATTGCCGTTGCAGAGGCGGAACAACGTAGCTTGGAAACGTCCCTGCACATCAAAAGGAAAGAAATCCGAAATCAGGTAGCGGTTGCTTACCGGCAGGCCCAAAACTTGTACGGGCAATGGGAAGAAATGCAGCAATCGCCTCTTTCTTCTCAGATGCTGGAAACCTCCCGTTCTGCCTATCTACAGGGGCGTTATTCTTTGGTTGAGCTTTTAGATGCGACGAAGGCCTATGTAGATGGCCAAACCCTTCAGTATCGCATCACGGCTGATTACCAACAAGCCCTGTTTACGCTCGACACTATTACTTCAGGAAAAATATTTTCAACTCAAAATACTTCAGAACAATGAAAAATCTATTCACCATACTATTTGTAAGCATTGCATTCATCATCACCGGTTGCGGTTCAGACCAGGAAACCCATAGCCACGGAGAAGACGGAGACCATACGCATGAAGCTCCGGCACAACAGTCTACCAGTGATGGAGACGCCGTCCGCATTGGAGGTGGCGACCAGGCAGCTGATTATGATTCCACGCATGCCCATGAGGAAGAAGGTGATCATACCCACGATGAAGATGCCGATCACAGCCATGAAGAAGACACCCATTCCCATGGAGATGAAGAGCACAGCCACTAATGCTCCCCATTCAACTAACTATTCACGAACAAACTTTGATGCAATGAAACACTTACTAACACTCATATTACTAAGTGCATCCCTGCTAATGACGGGATGCGGTGGTGGCAGTGACGAAGGTCACAGTCATGGCAAAGACGGGGATCATTCCCACGAGCCTACGGCTCAGCAAACACAGGAAGAGGATGGCCACTCTCATGAGGGAGAAGATGCCCATAGTCACGATGGGGAATCCCAACTGGAAGGAGCCGGTGTGATTACCCAATGGACGGACAAAACCGAACTCTTCATGGAATACCCGGAACTGATTGTAGGACAGGAAGCGACCTTTGCCGTTCACCTGACCCGCCTTTCGGATTTCGAGCCTCTTTCAGAATCCGAAGTGCAGTTTATATTTAGCTCAGAGCGGGGCAACGAAGGCTCACTCACCGAAACAGAAGTTCAGATTCCCGGAATCTACGGCCCGGATGTGGTCTTTGAACGTGCAGGGCGATACGACCTGACCATCATTATCCAAGGCATGGTTGATGATACGCTGCAGGTAAACGGCATACCAGTTTATAATACTACAGAAGAAGTGCCACATGGCCATGCGGAAGAGGATCCAAACCTGATCTCGTTTCTAAAAGAACAGCAGTGGAACATTCCCTTTGCTACTCAGCGGGTGGGAAGATACACCTTATCCGAAACCGTGGATGCACATGGAGAACTTAAGCCGGTTCGAAGCCGGGAAGTGGTGGTATCCGCTCCGTTCTCTGGTATTATTCTAAGCAGTGCGAATCAGAGCCTGCCCGTAGAAGGACAGGATATTCGCAAAGGGAGATCGCTGGTGCAGTTGAATCCATCCATCCAATCATCGGATGGCGAAAACTATGCCCAGCAGTTTATCAATGCACAATCTCAGTTGTCGCTGGCTAAAAAGAACCTGGAACGCTCGAAGAGTTTATATGAGAAAGAAGCCATCCCGGAAGTAGAGCTGGAAAAAGCCCGGATCGAATACCGACAGGCGCTGACCCAATTTCAGACCATCAATGAGATCGCTCAAATTGATACGACCTCGGTAGATACCTATGGGGATTCAGAAGCATCGTACCGCTTTGAAATGAAAGCACCGATTTCCGGAACCGTCGTGGAGTCCTATATACGACCCGGTATGCAGGTCAAAGCGGGTGAGCCTCTGCTTAAAATTGCGGATATGAGCAAAATGTGGCTGAGCGTACATGTTCCGGCAGCCGAGCGTAGCTCTATTCAAAATCCCGGTGCGGCTGTTTTTTACGTGCAGGGAAATGAGAAAATGTACGGCATGGAAGAAGTCAACGGACGATTTCTGAGTGCCGGAAAACAGGTAGATCCTCAAACCCGAACGCTATCCCTTCTTTATGAGATTGATAACCGGAAAGGATTGCACAGCGGTCTTTTTGTTACCGCGGAGATCGACACCGATGCAAAAGAAAATGTGATCGCCATACCGGAAACGGCCCTTATTGAAGAAGAAGGCAATTTCGTGGTATATGTACATGTAGCGGGTGAATCCTTTGAAAAACGAGCCATTACTACGGGCATCAAAAACCGGGGCTGGGTGGAAGTCACATCCGGTCTGAACGAGGGCGAGCATATCGTCACAACCAATGCCTATCAGGTGAAACTGGCTTCATTGTCCTCGGAAGCACCTGCTCACGGACATTCTCATTAATCATCAGGAGAGGAAATAAATTATGTTAGATGCAATAATCAGAGCGTCGTTAAGATACCGCCTGGTGGTTCTTGTAAGTTCCGTTGTGCTGGTAGCCGCCGGTATTTACATCGTAGACCGGATGCCGGTGGATGTATTTCCGGATTTAACCGCACCAACCGTAACGGTGATGACCGAAGCCCATGGGATGGCCCCGGAAGAAGTAGAGCGGCTGGTAACCATCCCCATCGAAACCTCCGTAAATGGAGCAACCGGTGTTCGCCGGGTTCGCTCTTCCACGGCCAAGGGAATTTCCATTGTATGGGTAGAATTTGACTGGGGCACCGATATTTTCAGGGCCCGGCAAATTGTGAACGAGAAACTGCAACTGGTGGCCACCAGTCTGCCCGAAGAAGTTCCGCCGCCTATCATGGCCCCGATTTCGTCTATTATGGGCGAGATCATGCTGGTCAGTGTGGACAGCGACGAGCATTCCGAACTGGAGGTACGTACGGCAGCCGACTGGGAAATCCGAAGAAGGTTGCTGGCTATCCCCGGCGTGGCGCAGGTGATTCCTATCGGGGGCGGACAGAAACAATACCAGGTGCGCGTTAGTCCCGATAAACTCAAGCAGTATAATATTACCCTGAATCAGGTACTGCAGGCTACCGAGCAAGCCAACGAGAACTTCTCGGGTGGTTTTTTCCGGGAATACAGCCAGGAATACACCATTCGGGGAATCGGACGAGCCTACTCGGTGGAAGACCTGGAACAGTCGGTCATTACCCAGCGTAACAACATTCCGGTTACCATTGGGGATGTAGCTACCGTTGAAATTTCAGCGGCTCAAAAAATCGGGGATGCTTCCGTAAATGGAGAACCGGCGGTGATCATCTCCATCCAAAAACAACCGGGTGCCAATACGCTGGAACTCACTAACAGGGTGGATGAAACCCTGGCCCAGATTGAGGGGAGTCTCCCGGCCGGCTTTGAGATCAATACCCACCTATTCAGGCAGGCTGAGTTTATAGAACTAGCCATTGATAACGTGGTGGAAGCACTCCGGGATGGCGCATTCCTGGTAATCGTGATTCTGTTTTTGTTCCTTGGAAACTTCCGTACCACATTGATATCACTCACAGCCATTCCGCTGGCCCTGATCTTCTCCATCTTTGTGCTGGAATTCTTTGATATCACTATCAACACGATGACTTTGGGCGGGATGGCCATTGCCATAGGCGTGATCGTCGATGATGCCATCATTGACGTAGAGAATGTGTTCAAACGGCTCAGGGAAAACTCGAAGCTACCCGAAGCTGAACAGAAACCGGCCATTGAGGTCGTTTTTGAAGGTTCGAAGGAAATTCGTTCGTCCATTATCAATGCTACCCTGATCATTATGATCGTGTTTATTCCGCTGTTTTTCTTAAGCGGAATTGAAGGGCGCATGCTTCAACCATTGGGGCTCGCGTACATCATCTCGATTGGTGCCTCGCT
>JAWVZW010000157.1:0-5433 GCA_033721975.1 Balneolaceae bacterium | reverse complement strand
CTGTATACTGGCTGTCGGAGCTATCAGGGATGTTCCGGTTGTCAAAAACGGAGAGGTTGTGCCGGGTAAGAGAATGAAAGTTACCCTTTCTAGTGACCATCGGGTTGTAGATGGTGCTAAAGCCGCCGAATTCCTCAACACCATACGTCAGATGCTTGAGAACCCGCTATCCATGCTTCTTTAATTCAGGACACCTTTTCCTTACATCTCGTCTCACATTTCAGGTAAGATGAAAACTGCGTGTGGGTCAATCATTATAAAACAGCCTACCCCACATTAGATCAGCAGGGCAGAGGTGTGTCTCGGCTCCTGATAGTCCATTCGATTTAACGAAGATCCAGCTGCTTTCTGGGTGCTGAGATTAGCCAGAATTGTTCATTTATAAAGATTATTTTGTTAGAGAAATCTAATATTTAAATGTGTTTTTCGAAACCATCCTGCACTTCAAGTAATAGGCAAACTAGCCCAATATACTTTCATAAGTGTATGTATATCAATAGCATAAATAGTTTAAATCCATTGAGAATTTCTCTGATAATTACTTCGGGTTAGTAGAAACATTAAAAAAATTTAATTTTTTGTTGCAACATTTACCCTCCTCGTTTATCTTGTATGTAGTGACTAAAGAGAGATAAAAAAAGACATCATCTAGAGGTATACATCATGGGTAAACTATTATCTGCAATCCTAGTATTGCTTACCGTAGATCTGTTCATCAACACATCAGTATACGCACAAAGACAAAACTCCAGTGTAATGGATGTGCGAGTAGAAGTAGTAGAAGGTCTATCAGTTGAAAGAGTCGATCAGAACCATCAGTCAGCTACTACCAGCAAAGACCTCCAATATGCATCGTTTTCCCTGCGTGCTGCCAGAGATACGAAAATGCTGATCAGCGCCAGTGAAAATATTGAAGTGCATACTGCTAAAGAAAGATTGAGAATGGGCGGTAAGATGGCTCTTAAAAAGCTTTCCAACGGTGCCATAAATCTTTCATTTACGGCAAACAGCAGCTCAGAGTCAATAGGCCAGGGGATCCTTAAAGGTACCCAATCCCTAACCATAGAATATATTTAGGCAATACCTTGTAGTTGTGATAAGGTGAGATAAATGAGTAGAGATGAGTTTCCCCATTTGGCTCGTCTCTGCTCACTCATCTATGATAAATATTTCAGCTGAATCTTCAGAGCCGGTTCGATTTGTAATGTCTTCAAGCTCATCCAGAAATTGGCTCCACAAACCATACGTATTCTCTTCGAACAGGTAAGAGGTATCAAAGCTACCCATATTGATCGACACTTGTCTTCCGGTTATTTGCTGAAGCCGATTGGCAATCTCCAGCACCGGATTATCTGAATCATAGGTTCCAAAAAATACTTTAAACTGAAGTCTGAATCTGTTACTGGTTTCAGGATCCAGAATGATGGGAGCTTCATCAACGATACCGGATCCCATTATTATTTCCCGGATATCATCAGCAGATTCTAGAGTTTCGAACGAGCCAACAGCCAGCGACACATTCCCGTCATCGAGATCACGTTGTATGATCATCGATTCATTGATTTCATTGGGTAATTGATTTCTGAATGATGCAGCCTGTTCAGTTGTCTGAAACTGCCCTAAGGATATCAGGTACCTGGCAGGTTTATAAATGGCATCCGAACCTTGAGTAACACACTGGCCAACAATGGCATACTGATTATATGGATCCATCGAACGAAAACGATCCAGCATGTTTGAAGCTATATCCAGGCTCTCATATCCCGGAGTTCTTAGAGCAAACAGGTTGGTCGATTCGTTGTAGAAAAGGGTGATTTCTGTATCGAGACGCTCCGAGATGGAATTTGCCAATTCATTTGCATAGCGAATACCGCCGAAACTGCCTACCTGTACAGGGTATGTACATTGTTCAAGTCCGGAATCATTGATAAGTCCTTCAGTTTGCTGCTGTGATTCACCCGCACTGATGGTATCATCGGGTTGTACAATAAATTCCTCCTCTTCCAGAATTTCAATAACGGGCGGACCGGCATTTCTGATAATCAGGGTATCCCGACCGGAAGCAATGAGTGTATCGGCGGGCAGTTTTGCGAGATCCAGTTCAATCGTTCTGAAGCTGGTTGTATCTGCCAGCGCCGTTTGAGCACCTTCTGTTTCCCCTTGACCCTGATTTTGGGGCAGTGTCGGAATAATTCGTGCTGTTGGTGGCGGAATATTTGCCAAAGCAGAGATATCAGCACCGAGTTTGAGCACATCCTCCCATTCTCCCGTCTGCTCTTCCGTTACAACTTCGTAGGTGCCATCATCAAGCTGCACAACACTCAATTCTGCATCCAATTGGTCATTAAGACCTTCAACAAAAGCTGCAGCACTGTCCGGATCAGTAAATTCACCCAAAGAAAGTGTAAATGAGTAATCCGGTTCAAAGGTATAGCCCGGTTGCTCCACTTCAGCGATTGGCTCATCCTGAATAGTAGTCAGGGATATTCGCTGCAGAGAATCAAATAGCTCAGTTCTATTATTGTATGCACCGTTCAATACTCTGAAAACCTGCTCCTGGGAATCCGTATAGATTATAATCTCATAGGGCAGGGCAAGATCTAGAGTACCTACGAAATTGTCGGCTTCTTCCAGAGTCTGGAATACACCCATTTGAATGTACAATGGTCTTTGCTGATCCGGATCCTGAACCGGAATAGATCCTGCATCATGAATGAGTGCAGGTGTTCCTGTTGAGATAATGGAGAGGGCGGCGAGTGCGTCTGATACATTCTGAGACAGAAGTATATCAGATGATTGTACGGAATAGAGCTCATTCCGTGAATTATAGATAATATCGAATGCGATATTGGTTATTTCTTCAGCCTGATCGGCAAATTGAAGGGCCTCTCCAAAATCCATGAATGAGGCTGCCTGAAGCTGAAGCGAATCGCTTTCCGGATAAAAGTTGCCGGTTCTTACATCCTGCTCAGTTTGCATAGCAAGGTAAGCCAGTAGTCGGGGAGCAGTTTCACTTCGCTCGTTATAGCCTTTCGGGATTACATTTATTGCAAGCCCTTCAATAATATCACCCTCTGATAACGGTTCAATGGTGAATTCAAGCCGGTCGATGTTCGTCTCCGCATCCAGAAAAGCCAGTTGAGTTGAGTCAGGTATGATTTCATAATCGCCGGGAGGTATCTCATATGCATAGAAGCTTCCATCGGAAAACGTTCTCAGCTCTTCAACATAGGGTTCAGAGCCCTCCTGAACATTTACCTGCCGCAATATTAAGCGAAGACCGCCCAAACCGGTTTGCGTGCCATTGTCCAGGGTACGATTAATTCTACCTTCTACAATTCCCGATGTATAAAATGGTACATCAATCACTTTATACTGGTTCGGATCCGTGATAATCGAAAAGTTTTCCAGTTCGGGTACCAGTAAAGGATTTAAAATAACCGATTTGTTGATGGAAACATTATACTGCCGGTATGGCTGAAGCTGAGACAAATAGTGAATACTGTCTTTTGTAACCGGAATTCCCCCCGCACGGTCTATTCGCACTGCATTTTGAGGTATCAATTCGTCCTGATCATGTTCAAAAGCACCACTGTTATTCTGATCTACAAATAGCCGAACTGCCGTGCCGGATCGGCCTACCTGCTGGCGATTGGTAAAGATGGTGTTTTTATTCGATGGGTCGTAACCTATTGAGCCGCGAAGGCTTTCAGTAAGTGTGGTTGAAGACCTTGACGACCGCACAGTGGTTACAGACCGAACGGAACTGAAATCAATTGTAAAACCTAATCTGAACAGATTAAAATCCCCTGCAAAGTTTCTGCCCATTGAAATCTGCAGCCTGCCGGTTCTGCGAATATTCCGGCTGATCTGAATTTCCGCATCTTCGAACTCTGAAGAAGATGGGAGGTAATTCATTTGTGCTCGTAAAAAAACACCTCTTAATATGGTTGGTGTCGTTCGTCTTCTTGCGATGTTATAGCTGGCTGAAGCAGTTATTCTGGCAACTGGGGTACTGGTAAACCTGAATTGACCGATTTGAGTATCACGGTAACCCAGCCTAATGTTGGCTCTTCCTAACCGGGTATTCAGATCAACTCTGTAACGTGATACCGATGAGAGCTCTCTTTTTTCATTTGAGAGGTTGAAGCGGGCAAAAAGCGGGATATTTCCTATTTCAAACGGGATAAAGAGGTTGCTTCTCCATGATGAAATACTTCCCGATGGGTTGTAGATACCGCTTTCATTGTTATACCTGGTGTAATCAAGGCTTACGCTGGCGTTCGAGGGATAAATCACGCTTCCGGTTGCACGATAAAATGCCTGACTGGCCGCTTCCACTGAAATGAGATAGTTTTCGAAAAGGCGTGTAGAGACTCCGGCTTTGACGGTAGGAAAACTATCATGAAAATCATCAAAATATTCCATGCCGGCAGAAGCAGAGAAGCGGCTTGTCAAACCTGCCGATACCTCAGCTCTCGACATGAAACCGCGTTCTGACGAACCGGCAATCGGATTATCAAGCCGACCGGCGTCAAAGGTATAATTTATCTCTCCGGGGGGGAGGAAATTATAGGGTACCTGCAGTCTCAAATCCCTGGTTGACACTTGCCCGGTAGGATTATAGACACGGATACTGTAGTTGGACGCTCCATAGGTAATGGGTACCAGAAACCGGTACTGTCCGGTTTCATCTGCCTCCATATAATCGACCAATGAATTATTTCGATACAATTCTACTTCCGCTCCCGGTTCCACGATACCGGTAAATGCCGTCTCACCATATAGGAATCGCGGTTCAAGAGGTTCATTGGTTAATTTTACGCCCGAAAAGGATACCGGTAATAGTCCGGATGAGGTAGTTTGTCCGGCGGTTATGGAGCTGATCCATTCGTTATCGAGAATTCCATAGCGCCACCTGAGACCACTCGATCGAATGGCACTGCTATTTTCGGCTACGTTTCCGAATATGTTTCCCTGCAGGTCACCGCCAAACAGTTCTGTACCAAAGCCGGTGTTATATAAAAAACTGCTTCCCTGTTCATTGTAGTTTCCGGTAAGGTTGTAATCAAAAAAACCGCCATAAATCGTTTGCTTATTGCGGTCGAATCTGAGAGGGAAAAAATCACGAAGAAGTTCTCTTCGGGTTCTCAACATGCGATCACGCTGCTGTTCACGCTGCCGCTGTGCCACTACAGGCATCACGGTATCCGATTCCAGGGTCAACACAAGGTTATTGAAGTCTACCTGGAATTCCATATCAAACAGTTCGGAAAAAATCTCCGGGCTTAAGTAGTAGCCGAGTTCCGAAAGGATAAAATCGTCTGCAGTGAGTTGCAGAGTACGGTTGTTAAAACGGGCGGTTCGATTCCGGCTGTCGAACTGTATCAGATAGTTTCCTTCTCCGGCAAAATTACCTGAAATCTGTAGTTG
>JAWVZW010000156.1:0-5441 GCA_033721975.1 Balneolaceae bacterium | reverse complement strand
TGTTTTCGGATTATTTTCCCAGACCAACAGACCATCCAAACCCTATGGTCAAATCCGGGGAACTTTCACTCAGGCCGGTTCCGGCACTGAACGTCAGGCTTGATCTTTCGTTTAATCTGTAACCTGCACCCGCCATCAAGGTCAGTGGCGGATCATAACCCTCTATCACTTCCGTAAATCCGCTTATAGACAGATTTCCGGTCCAGCCGTAATCCCTGAACAATTTTCCGATTCCAAAACCATAAGAAAGCCCGTTTTTAAGAGGCAATTCCTCCATATCCCCGAGCCACCAGTACATCAGATCTGTGTAAACTATTACGGTTCTTCCCAATCCTTTCGATAGGGACAAGCCGGCTGATACGTCCCAGGCCCCGGTTCCAAAACCCGAAGCGGGATCTGACAGCGGGAATTTTAAACCGGCATTCAGGTAAACAGACGTACGGCTTGAATAACTGTTCACCACAGCCGCAGACAATCTTAAGGAAGGATCACTGAAGGAGGCCTGATTGTAGGATGTGGTATCAGGAATCGTGATCATATTTCTACGGCCTCCCGCTCCCATTCCGCCGGAGCCGGATCCTCCGCCCATGCCCCGCACTTCTCCGCTCTGTGTTCCGCCGGTTGGCAGATTCGCTGCCGCGGCATACGATATCCACGGAGTCCCTTGTACCACAAAGGGTAACGTAAGGGATAGATTCACACTTTTCAACTCTGCAGCAATACCATTGGTTATATAGAATGACCCTGTAGGTTCAGAAAAATAATAGCTGCCGTTTGAATAACTCAGGCTCCCCTGCCAGCGAACATTGGGCTGGGCCGATAGGATTGCCGGAATCATAGAAACGGACAGGAGAACGATGCAGGTTGCTGCATAACGGATATAATCATCAACAACACGCATCGCTGTCTCCTGCCGTTTGAATGTTGAATGTTGGATGTTGGATGTTTTGATTATGACGAGTTGGCTATTTATTGCGAACTGCGTTCACGCATTCTCTGTGCCATTCTTTCCATGGTCTGGACGGCCTGTTCCATCTGATCAGACATTTCAGACAAGTGACGCTGCATTCTTTGCATATCCTGCTGCATGTTGCGGTCGCGCATCATTTCCTGATCCTGAAGCATCATTTGGCATCGTTCGGCCGCATCCTTCATGCTCCCAAGGGTGGCGCCCAGGTGTTCACTAAACCGGTTCATCATTCTGAACTGATTTCTCATTGCTTCATTTTGGGCCTGTTCCATTCGGCGGCTCATTTCCCTGGTCATATTCTGGGTACGTTCCATCATCTGATTCATATGATCCTGCATCCGATGCATCTGTTCCATCTGGCGCTGCATCTGCTGTTGTCCTGTCTGCTGTGCCTGTATCGGATAAGCCGTCAATGACAGCAACAGAACCATCGAAATTAACGTCACTGCTTTTTTCACGATAGCTCCTGGTTTGTTCATGTTTCAATTCACCTCATTCCTTTCCAAATAAAGATGCAAAATGAATGTGCAGCGGATGTGGAAGCAGGTCAACAGTTTTCGTAGTGATAATCAGCAGTGTGATGTAGGACGAATCACTATGGAGGAGGCTCTTTTACCGTGTGAGGCTTACCCCTACAGCGGGAAAAGTGATTCCTTTATTCACGGGGCGGGCAGCTTCTGAACGTACCCGAGGGGATGATCTGTTATGTTTGGTAAGGAAGCATGCATAGTTCTCATTCATTTTCATAGACATATACAGAGGTTTTGTTATGAAACGAATCAAGATCGAGCTGGATATACCGAAATCCACAACTGCCTACTATCGCTTACAGGACCGGTGGGAAAACGAGGGAGGAAACCCCGTAAAATCGAAAGAAGATTTACTCCCAGGAGATCAAATTCCGTTCTCTCCCGGTGATACGTTTCGGGTAGAAAGCTGCAGCATAAAACTGGTTGATGATGTCTTTTACTATATCGTCGACATCGAACCTGTTTCAGAAGCCGATACCGTTTCTTCTGAGCCTGAAGAGTCCTGACCCGGCTTAACCGGGAAACAACAACATATTAACGGAGAGCCCTATGAAAGGCCTGAAAAAATTCTCTCCCCTCTCTCTCAATATTTTCCCGGTTTTACTCACGTTTTTACTAACGGCCTTTTGCGCGGAGATTCTCACTGCGCAGGGGAGTCAATTTAAAGCCGGTGATGTGTACAGGCTGGCTCAGGGCGACAGTGTATCCTCACAGATCGTTGCAGCCGGTGAGTGGATCGAAATTGCGGGTACTGCTGCAAATGATGTTTATGCCGCCGGAAGCAACATCACAATTGATGGTATCATTGGTGATGATGCCATACTGGCCGGTACCTCAATCACGCTGCAGGGCAGAATCAGCGATATGCTTCTCTCTGCATCAGAGAAATTATTAATGAACGGAATTGTTGAAGGGGATCTTTTTGCTGCCGGGGATGAACTGCGGCTGACAGAAAATGCAAACATATCCGGAATGCTCTTCCTGGCCGGAAATGAGGTGACCATTGAGGGAGCCCGAGTTCGCGGACGAAGCCGAATTGCTGCCAACAAGGTTCGCCTGGATGGTGAGTTTCGTGATCATGTGGTGATTTACAGCAATGATGTGGCATTCGGGCCTGATTACAACCCCCGTGGTGACACCAAAGTTGTGAGCACCAAAGAGCTTTACAGAGAAAATATGGGGCACATTCCTGAGCGCCTGATTCTTGACGTGCAGAAGCCCTCTGCGTTTCCTGTTTTTATGCTGCAGCTGTGGATCTATCTCTCCATGCTGGTAACAGGTTCTGTGATGATTTACTTTTTTAAACCTGTGACCGCTGATTTATACAGATTCTCCACCGAGCGATTCTGGAAAAACACAGGAATCGGGTTACTGCTTGTTAGTTTAACCCCGATCGTTCTCGTGCTGCTGCTGTTCCCTTTAGTTACCATACCGCTCTCCATTTTGATCTTCTGGCTATTTATCATTTCTCTCTATCTGAGTTATCTCGCGGTTGCCATGATGCTTGGGATGCAGGTACTCCGCCGATTCAGATCAGAGAGTGCTGAACCGGCCTTTTACTGGTCGCTGGCTCTGGGCCTTCTGCTGATCGCCGTGGTTAATAATGTGCCTTTTCTGGGGCCCGTATTCAGTATACTGCTGCTCTTCTTCGGTACCGGAAGTTTCTGGGCTTATGCAGTAAAACGATACTACGAGCCGGCCATCCGCGATGCTTGAGAAAGTATTCCATAGTGATCATCCGTTGATCCATTTTTGTATCCGTCATCCGGGGAGTATTGTACTGGGCGGAATTCTTCTGGCAGGAATCGGGCTGGTACTGGCACTCAACCTTCGTATCGATACAGACTACTCCAAGCTGGTGCCGGACGATTATCCCAGCGTACAGTCACTGGAAAAGCTTCGTGATCAGGTTGGTTCAACCAATGAAGCCGCCGTGATCCTGCAGGGATCCGATTTTGAACAGAAACGAGGGTTTGCTGAAAGGCTCATACCGGAAGCGATGAAGTTGACCGAACGCGGCAGTGACACTCCCTACTTTAACCGGTACGAGTTTCGCAAGGAGATTGAATTTCTTGAGAAGAATGCTCTTTGGCTGGCTACCGATCATGAGCTGCAGATAATCATGGATTTTCTGAATGAGGAAATTGAACTGGCCAGGCTTCAGGCCAATCCGTTTTATTTTGAGCTGGATGATGACAGCTTTCTGGCAGATTCGTTGGGAGAGGAAATTGAGAATGCATACGATCAACTGATCGGATCGGAGTATCCCGTTTCAGATGACTCGCTCAATATGGCCATTAGGTTCTATCCGTCGGGTTCCCAGACTGATATACGCTACATTCGTGAACTCTATGAAGATCTCGACCGTCTCACCTCGTCCCTTATCAGTCGTTATGGTGACGAAGATCTCACCTATCTTCTGGCCGGCCGCCTGCTTCGCAACCGTGTGGAGATTGATACCATTTACAGTGACGTACGTCAGTCATTTGCGGCAGGAAGCATCATGCTTTTGGTACTGGTCCTATTCTATTTCTTTTACCGGAATCTACGGCTGCGTACACCCGAGAGGGCGTTCAGCCGGCAGATGATGATCAGCCTCGCTCGCATGCCTGCAACGGCCATAATCATTTTTCTGCCGCTGGTCCTGAGCCTGTGCTGGACCTTTGGCGTGGCCTGGCTCACCATCGGTACACTGAATATCATGACCTCTACCCTGGTGCTTCTGCTCTTTGGTATGGGAATTGACTTTGGCATCCATTTTTTTGCCCGCTTTTCGGAAGAGAGGGAAGCCGGAGAATCTACAAAACAGGCCATTCTGACAACCTTTTACACCACCGGAAATGCCATCACTGCCGTGGGCATTACAACAGCTGCAGGGTTTTTTATTCTGATGCTTGCCGATTTCAGGGGATTCAGCGAATTCGGGGCTATCTCCGGGATTGGCATCCTCTTCTCGATTGCAGCCATGATTTTCCTTCTCCCCTCTCTCATTCTGACCCTGGAGAGAACTCATTTGCTTCCGGATCTTCATCCAAGGGGTGAACCGGTATCATTAAGAACCTTGCCGGAAAACAGAACGCGAACAAAAAATGGCAAGATTTTCCTGATCTCCTCTGTTGTCCTGGTTCTTTCGGTCCTGGCAGCGGCCGTCGCGTTATGGTATGCTCCGGGAGTCGGGTTTGAATATAATTTCAGCAACCTTGAGCCTGACTATGAGGAGTACAATGCGGTGGCTGAAGAGGCACACAAGGTTTACAGTGATAAGAAAACGAGAAATGCGGCCTATATCGTTGCAGAAAGCCCGGGACACGCCATAGAGCTCTCCGGGGTAATCCGTATGCGGATACGGGCCGATACACTGTCGCCCACCATCGAGTCGGTTGAGGTTCTCCAGGATCGGTACCCGTTTACTGAGACCGAGAGAAGAATTAAGTATGCACAGATAGACTCGATTAGGGTACTGCTGGATGATCCCTTTTTACGGGAGTCCAGCTCTGAGCAGTACCGGCAACTCCGGGAAGCTTCATCATCGGAGACACTTCCCCCTCTTGAAGAAATTCCGGATTTTATTCTCGACCCGTTCACATCCATTGACGGAACCGTGGGTAACCTGGTTATCATTTACCCTGCCGTTGCCTTATCGGATGGACGAAACTCCATGGACTTTGCCGATGATTTGTCACAAATAAAACTAAGTGACGGTTCGGTATACCATGCAGCTTCCACATCCATTGTTGCCTCCGATATGCTTCGGCTTATGATTGAAGAAGCCCCAAAAATGATCGCGTTAACCCTCACATTTATCATTCTGGTGAAACTGATCATTTTCCGAAGTTTCCGATGGATGATCATTGCCCTGATACCGCTCATTTCAGGTTTTTTGTGGCTCTTTGGCATCATGGAGCTGGTGGGCTGGAAAATTAATTTCTACAACATCGTGG
>JAWVZW010000155.1:0-5484 GCA_033721975.1 Balneolaceae bacterium | reverse complement strand
GATGCGGTTTTCTGCACATCCGATATTAAGGCCGTAGGGGCTCAGAAAGCGATGAGGGAAAAGGGCATGAAAATTCCCCTAATCAGTTTTGACAACCTCAGCATTTCCGAATATATCGGGTTGTCAACCGTCAGCCAGCCCATGTACCAAATGGGATTTGATGCCACACAAATGCTTATTACCCGGATCAGCAAAAAAGATTCCGAACCGCAGCATACACAGCATGTACCGGAACTGGTTATCCGGTCTTCCTCCGAAAAGAAAACGGTGAAACATAAAGCAGTATGAGATTTTTGAGACACGTTATAGGCTTGATCATTCTGTTGACACCGGCTACGGTGTTATCGCAGGCTATTTCTTCCGATCCGGCATTTCCTACCGAAAATACCAGCCTGAGGGTAATATTTGATGCATCCCAGGCCGACAGGGATGAGCTGGTTGGATTTCAGGGTGATGTGTATGCACACACGGGCGTCATTGTGTCTCAGGCAGATGTTAACACGGGAAATTGGTCATACGTGGTCGCCCCCTGGACGGAAAACCGGCCGGAGCTACAGATGACACGTATCGGGACAGACCTCTACGAGCTTCAGATAAATGATATCCGGGAGTTT
This sequence comes from Balneolaceae bacterium, assembly GCA_033721975.1. Classification (GTDB taxonomy): domain Bacteria; phylum Bacteroidota; class Rhodothermia; order Balneolales; family Balneolaceae; genus Rhodohalobacter. The sequence continues at coordinate 4,870 of JAWVZW010000155.1, read as the reverse complement.
TATTCGGTTCCGCAAAGCGTAAACAGGATCTATCAGCTCGCATTTGTTTTCAGAAGTGCCGACCGGTCTCTTCAGACGGAAAATCTCTACATTGATATTAACGATAACACGGTAGCCGTTAAGTTTTCATCACCAACGGTAAGCGGATTGAATCCCTATTTTGCTGAGCTCAGTGAGGTCATCGATTTCAACATTGAAGCCACATCGCCATCCGGAACACTGCAATCGATTACTTTATTTGAGGAAGGAACCGAGATTGCATCCTCAACAGGAAGTGATCAGCTCACCTATTCCTATACTGTAACCAGTGAGGGGCGCCGTGATTTTGAAGCTGTGGCTGTGGACTCGGATGGACAGGAGGCCCGCGATTCACTCTACATCGTCATTAATCCACCGGTAACCAGTGCAGCTCGTCCGGCCGGTGTGGAGGATGGGATTACCTATCATGACGGAGGCACGTCTGCCACGCTTTCGGTCTATGCACCCGGGAAGGAGTTTGTCTATGCCATTGGTGATTTTTCCAACTGGGAGATAAGGGAAGAGTATTTTATGAACCGTGACGACACGGCAACGGAAGGCCCGCGATTCTGGATCACCCTGGAGAACCTCGTGCCGGGGGAGATCTATCGCTATCAATATCTGGTGGATGGCGAGATTCGGGTAGCCGACCTCTATTCGGAACTGATTATTGATCCCTTTTTTGACAGCTTTATTCCGTCATCGATCTATCCGAATCTCCCTCAGTATCCGTCCACACAAACGGAAAGCATTGTAAGTATTCTGGAACCTGGAAAGGCTGAATATGAATGGCAGGTAACTGATTTTCAGCGTCCGCCAAAAGAGGAGCTGATCATTTATGAACTTTTGGTAAGAGACTTTCTGGATGAACAGTCATTTGAAGTATTGGCCGATACCCTGGGGTACCTTGAACGCCTGGGCGTAAATGCCATTGAACTAATGCCGGTATCCGAATTTGACGGCAATATCAGCTGGGGATATAATCCATCTTTTCATGGTGCATTGGATAAATCGTACGGTACCCGAAACGCTTTTAAACGATTTGTGGATGAAGCCCACAGCCGAGGCATGGCAGTGATACTGGATGTTGTGTACAACCATGCACATGACCGGTCTCCGCTGATCCGGATGTTTGGTCAATCGAGAAGTGATGATTTTGCAACCGGCAACCCGCTGCTGGGTCCGGGACACGCTTATAACGTATTTTTTCATCTGAATCATGATCATCCCTACATCCGGTACTGGCTGGACCGGATGAATCGATATTGGCTGGAAACATATAATATCGACGGCTACCGCTTTGATCTGTCGAAAGGTTTTGCTTCCAACGTGGATGACCGGAGTCTGCTTGATGGGGAGAACCCGCAGCGCATCAGTAATCTGAAGCGCATGTATGATGAAATCAGAACCTACGATGAGGACGCCTACATTATTCTTGAGCATTTTGCTGCCGCTTCTGAGGAGAGGCAGCTGGAAGAGTATGGAATGATGCTCTGGGGAAATCACAACTTCAACTATTCTGAAGGAGTGATGGGATACAATGAAGGCGGGAAATCGAATATGTCCGGTATCTATTTCGGGAACCGCAATTTTGAGAATCCGCATCTCGTCGGGTATATGGAAAGTCACGATGAACAGTGGATCATGCATAAGGCAGCTGAGTTTGGTCAAAATACCAACCCGGATCATAACGTGGAGGAGGATCTGGATGTAGCGCTTCAGAGGATGAAACTGGCAGGTGCATTCTTTTTTACCATCCCCGGTCCCAAGATGCTGTGGCAGTTCGGAGAACTCGGATATGGCTGGGCTCCCGGCGAATGTTTAAAACCGGGTGACGGAAGTAACGGTGATTGTCTTCCTAGTGATCCGGGCCGTACGGATCCGAAACCCATTCGATGGGAATATTATGATGAAGAAAACCGGAACCGGCTTTACAGGTCGTGGGGTGAACTGACCCGTCTGAGAAGATCCAGTCCTGTATTTTCATCATCTGCCACTGAATTCAATTCCTCACTGGGCGGTGAGACCAAATGGATCAGCCTGAGCCATCCCGACATGGATGCACTGGTGATCGGCAATTTCGGGGTCAATTTTAATCAGCTTACGGTAAACTTCAGCTCAGCCGGTACCTGGTATGATTTTGTTACCGGTGAGGTTCGGGAAGTGGACAATACCCTGGAGCAGACTTTTACGCTTTCACCCGGTGAATTCCGGATTTTTACCAGCCGTGAGACCGAAGCTCCTGAGCCAGACGTATTTTACAAGCCCGGAGAGTCTCAGTTTGCAACACTACCAAATGTGTATATTATCGAGCCCAACTTTCCCAATCCCTTCAATCCCGGTACCACCATCCGCTATGTGGTACCTGAAGAATCTCCCGTCAGAATTGACATCTATGATGTTCTGGGCAGGCGAGTAACCACGCTGGTGAACGAGAACCTGCATCCAAGGGGTCAGTTTACCATCAATTTTGACGGTTCTGATCTGAGCAGCGGGGTCTACATTACACGGATGGTCAGCGGAGGAAGTTCATCGGTTCAGAAGATGACTCTGATCAAGTAGTTTCCACAACACCGGGGGTGGGGAATTTCCGATTTTTATTTCCATTTGAAAGATCCCATATTAATGGCTTCATCTCCAGAGGCTGTACACCGGCGATGATCTTTCAGAGTAAAAAACGAACCTGACTTTGTATGAACTATCTCGATTGGCTGGTCATTGCTGTCTATGCGGCCGGACTGATTGCCCTGAGTTTTTATCTGAGTAAGGGCCAGAGCACCACGGAAGATTACTATCTGGGAAGCAAGAATTTCAAATGGTGGCAGGTAGGTCTCTCCACCATGGCAACCCAGCTGGGTGCCGTCAGTTTTATATCAGCTCCCGCATTTGTCGGCCTGAGGCAGGGAGGCGGGCTGCAGTGGCTTACCTATGAATTTGCGGTGCCGATTGCGATGATCTTTCTCATCATCTTTATCTTTCCGCCCCTGTACAAGTCCGGCATCATCAGTATCTACTCATTTTTGGGCAACCGGTTTGGCAAGGGGACGACAAAGATTCTGAGCGGGGTTTTCCAGTTCAGCCGGGCTTTTGCGGCAGGTATTACCGTATACGCGGTTGCCATTGTACTTGAAGCGGTATTTGGCATCCCGCTCTGGATCAACATACTGGTAACAGGATTCGTCGCACTGATCTACGATTACATGGGCGGAATGAAAGCTATTGTGATTTCCGACGTAATCCAGATGGCCATTCTTTTTGTCGGATTTTTGATCTGTTCCTATATCGCATATGACCTCATTGGAGGTTGGAATGTGTTTATGGATAACCTGGACAGCAGCCGTCTGGATGCGGTTTCTTTCTCCAACCTGGGTATCGGGGACGGTGAAGAGTTTGGATTCTGGCCGATGCTGATCGGAGGGTTTTTTCTCTACACGGCTTATTATGGATGTGATCAAAGTCAGGCTCAGCGAATTCTTTCCAGCAAGGATATGAAGAACGTCAGAAAAGCCTTGATGTTCAACGGAATTTGCCGCTTCCCGACGGTACTGCTCTACTGCGGCATGGGTTTGCTGATCGGTACATTTGCTCTGATGACTCCGCAGTTTTTGGGGAGCATTCCGGAGGGGCAGTCCGATTACATGGTGCCGCTTTTTATCGTTGAGTATCTGCCCAACGGATTGATCGGTCTCCTGGTAGCGGCTATCCTGGCGGCAGCGATGTCATCATTGGACTCGGCACTGAATTCATTGAGTGCCGCAACCGTACAGGATTTTATATTGCCATCACGCAAGGGTCACGTATCCATGGATCAGCAGTTCAAACTCTCCAAGAAGTATACCATCGTATGGGGTGTGGTTTGTGTGCTGCTGGCATTTTCTGCCGGGAATATTGCGCCTACCGTTATCGAGGCGATTAATAAAATTGGATCTCTTTTCTATGGACCCATCATCGCTACATTTGCCATTGCCGTGCTGAATAAGAGCATTGGTGAAAAGTCGATGAATATCGGAATACTGGCAGGCGTTCTCTTTAATCTGATGCTCTGGCTCTTTTTTGAAGAAACCATTTTCTGGTTCTGGTGGAATGCAACCGGTTTTGTTGTTACCGTTTTAACAGCCTGGGTTCTGGAAAAAACACTTCAGGGGCGGGGAGAGAAAATCGTGCATCAGCTTGCGCCCGTTGAATTCAGATTGGGAGAAACACTGGTGCTGACGGCTTACTTTGCCGCCATTCTGGCGTTCAGTCTTACGCTTGCATTCTGGCTGTAAGATGCCTTTATAATCTCAGCAGATTTAATTGAATCGCTCATTCCTCTGCAATATCTTACTCAGCACAGGTCATGTTGGCATTCTGCCATGGGTATTATCCCGTTTCTACCATTCCCAACGTTCATTATGAGGTTTAAAAGCTGTTATTCTCATCTGTATCTGACGAGTGTCTCTTTCATCTTAATGGTTCTTTTTTCAGCCTGCAGCTTTGAGCAGGATACACGGTTTGAAGAACTTCCACCCGGCGAGACCGGAATTGAATTCGTGAACTCCATTCAGAACACTCCCGAGTTCAATATTCAAAACTATCTTTATTTTTATGATGGCGGAGGAGTGGGAGCCGGTGACATGGACAGTGACGGGCTCCCCGATCTTTTCTTTATCTCCAATACAGGAGATCACAAACTCTACCGCAACCTAGGGGGCTTCCGTTTTGAGGATGTGACAGAACAATCCGGCATTGCGGGTGAAGAGGGAAGCTGGTCAACCGGAGTCTCCATAGCCGACGTAAATGCTGACGGCAATCTGGATATTTATATCAGCCGGGTAAATTATCTGGTAAAATCGGGCGCTAACCAGCTTTG
>JAWVZW010000154.1:0-5485 GCA_033721975.1 Balneolaceae bacterium | reverse complement strand
TCTGCAGGGATTCGAAGTCAAAACTTCATGTCCAAATTCAACCCGAATTCCCGGGACAATTGAACTGCGGAGGCAGTTATACACAACTTCTCTCACATGATTCACACTGCAAAATGCCAAAGAAAAGTAAGATAAGCGCTTTTCAATTTGCATTCAACAGAAAATCGGAACAACATTCCGCATCTTCTACAATAAACGTTCGTATCCTTAGTCCAATTCTGTTAACAACTCAGACTTACCATCTATTATGATCCGATCGGATGAGCAGATAGTGCTTCCAGACAATAAAACCCTGCACATGATCCAGTGGAATACACAGCAGCCCGAACCTGCTGGCGTTCTTATGATTGCTCACGGGTTATCGGAACATTCAGAACGCTACAGTCATGTAGCACGCTTTTTTACGGAGCATGGCTTTCTGGTATATGGTTATGATCACCGAGGACACGGGCGAACGGATCCGGATCATCACGGATTTATCGACTCAAACGCCCCCTCCCACTTTGATCTTCTTGCCCGGGATGCCGGCCATGTTTTCAGCATCCTGAATCAGCGACACCCCATATTGCCTTTTTTCATCCTGGGCCACAGTATGGGATCATTTATTATTCAAAGGATGATGCAGATTGTTCCCGGTGTTTCCGATTCTCTTCCAGACGGAATTATCTACTCTGGAAGCAACGGCAAACCTCCCATCAGCATTTATGGAGGAAAACTGCTTTCCAGATGGATCATGAACAGAAAGGGCCCGGCCTGGCGAAGCCAGCTTATTGACAACCTGGTTTTCGGTCGCTTTAATAAGCCCTTCGAACCTGCAAAAACACGTTACGACTGGCTCAGCCGCGACAGAGCCATGGTTCAGCTCTATGTGGATGACCCCTCCTGCGGGTTCGTGCCCTCCGTTCAGTTTTATCATCATTTTTTCAGCGGACTCATCCGCCTTCACAAACATCAACCCTTTGCAGGTATGTCAACTGGAATACCCACATTGATCATCGGGGGTGACAACGATCCAGTCTCAAATATGGGAAAAGGCCTGCATAAGCTTACCCGACTTCTAAGGCGTAGCAATGCCGGCAAGGTGGATCTGAAGATATATCCGGGGGCAAGACACGAGGTACTGAACGAGACAAACCGGGATGAAGTTATGAATGACCTTTACAGCTGGATGCAGTCATTGCTATGATTAAGGTGAATCAGATCTATTCTGCTTTTCATTGAGCAGAATTTACAACCAGTGCCATGGCGGAATAGGTGAAGTTTCCTGGTTTTTTACTTCTCCGACACCCCTTTCCGACAAAATGAAATCGGACTCATAGGGACGCACCGTCAGTACGGGTTTGTCCAGATTCTGTATTACTTTCTCGGTTACCGAACCCAGCATTACATGTGCAAATCCGCTATATCCATGAGTACCCATAACCACAAGATCTGCATTTTTTTCTGCGTACTGCCTGATTTCATGGTGTGATGAAAAACCGGTTTTAACATCTGTAATCAGGTTCGTGGCGATGTCTTGATTATCTCTAGAGAATAGAATCCGATCATGATAGGGTTTCTCACCGCGCTCCAGACGCAGTCCGCCAGTTTTATTTTTGTCCATAAAGCTGTCCAGTTTTTTCAGAAGCCGGTCATAGATTCTTTCTTTCTGAATTTCCTCCGGTGAGGTGTAGAGGTTCTCTATCAGGCCGCCTCGCAGTTCATGTACATAAAACAGCACAATGTCGGCATCCCAGATATCCGCCATGATTACTGCCGGTGACAGAGCTGCAAAAGAGAGGTCCGATCCATCCGTAGAAATCATGATTCTATTCACGGATTCGTTATTCAGGAATCTGTTCACGGAAAGTACCGGGACCCTGGAACCCCGAATAATATGCTGTGCAGTACTCCCTCTTCCCAGTTTTGTCCGGTCACTGCCTTTTGAACCGATCATTACCAGATCGTAATCACCGGCCCGGATCTGTTCCAATACCGCTTTACCCGCATTGTTATCAAACAATACAATCCGGTCACCCCGATTTTCCGGTCTTATTTTTTGTGAAAGCTCTCTAAGCTTTTTTTCAGCCTCCTGATTCAGAGTCTCAGAATATTCTGTTTTTAACTCCGAGCTTAAATAGCGCATAAAATGCTGTATGGAAGGCACTACATACAACAAATCCACTTCAGCATCATAGCGTTTTGCGATTTCAGATGCTGTTTCTAGTGCATAGCCGGAGTCTTCCGAAAAATCAGTTGGTACAAGAATTCGCTTTATCGTACTCATGGGAATGGTGTTATCAGTTTGAGTAATCGGCAGTTCAGGAGTCAATCAACAGATCGATCTCGTCAATCACATTTCTATACGCTTCATCTACATTTTCACCTTCTGCAGTGAAAACTTTCCCGGAACTATTGACCACCTTTACTTCCACTCCTTCCCATTTTCTGTTGCAGCTTTTTACGGTGAATCCCCTGTAACCCATCCGGTTCAGCCTGTTTACCCTTTCCTGAAGGGTTGATTCCCTTTCATTGTATGTACTCTCATCAATCATCATAACCACCTCTCATTGCGGGACTGTTACCAGACTGCAATTACATCCCAAACAACTCACACTCCGGTACAATCAAACAATCCGATTTATGGATGTTGCCTTAGGGTAAACAACAAAAAAGCACAAAGACCTTGTATAAGGCACACACTTAAACCTGTATAGGGTTTTAACCGATTACGAATTTTTTTACTTGACCGGGAATGCTGGAGTATGTAAATTTAGTTCAATGTTAAACTATTTTACATTCACCTAAAAATAACAACTATGAGTACTGAAACACTTACCCGATGGGGTATCGACACCACACATTCTGAAATTACCTTCAAGGTAAAGCACCTTGTTATCTCTACCGTTACCGGTAAATTCAAGGAATTCGATGCAAATATCGAAACGGACAATGAGGATTTTGAAGATGCTGCGATCACATTCAATGCTGTAATTGACAGTATCGATACCGGCAATGAAGACCGGGACAATCACCTTAAATCGGATGACTTTTTTAACGCGGAAGAGTATCCGACCCTGAACTTCAGCTCCACATCCTTCAAGAAAGTGGGTGATGGCCAATACAAATTGATTGGCGACCTGACTATCCGGGACAATACCAAAACCGTAGAACTGGATGCTGAATACGGCGGTACGGTTGTGGATCCTTATGGAAACACAAAGGCCGGTTTTGAAGTGACCGGAAAAATCAACCGAAAGGAGTTCGGTCTTACCTGGAGTGCTGTAACCGAAGCCGGAAACATCGTGGTATCCGATGATGTAAAACTGATCCTGAACGTTCAGTTCACCAAAGGCTAATAAAAGATCTCACTTTTATCAGATCTGAAGAAGCGCTGTGCCGATCCGGTACAGCGCTTTTTTTATTTGAAGGGTTCAGTGAAGAAATATCTGCGATATCGTGTTAGTAGGACAAATCCTCTGCGGCCCTTGGCGGTCTTGGCGGTTTAACTCACAGATGCATGTTCAACCGCAAAGAACGCAAAGGAGCGCCAAGCTCTATTTAAATTTTACAAGCTAAAAGCTACATAGATACGTATGACAAATACATCTGAGATCGCCAATCGCATATCATCTCTCCTGACTCACCTTTCACGTCTGACGTCTCACGTCTCTCTCCGTACCTCTGTAGCTTTTTCACATCATCTGACCCTGCCCGAATTATTTCACAATAAAAAAGGCGTGAAGCAACCTCCACGCCTTTCATATAATTGATAAATAAATTAGAACCCTGATCGGATCAGTACCGGTAGTGCTCCGGCTTGTAAGGGCCTTCTTTGGGAACACCGATATAGTCGGACTGCTCCTCTGTAAGTTCTTCCAGCTCGACACCGATTTTCTTCAGGTGGAGACGAGCCACTTTCTCATCCAGATGCTTGGGCAGAACATGTACGCCAACCTCAAACTCCTCATTCCACAGAGCAATCTGCGCAATAGTCTGGTTGGTGAAGCTGTTGCTCATCACAAAGCTGGGATGACCGGTAGCATTGCCAAGATTCATCAGACGTCCTTGTGACAGAAGAATGATCTCTTTGCCATCCTTGAGCCGGAATAGGTCAACCTGCGGCTTGATGTTCTCTTCTTCCGCGTTATTCTTGAGCCACTTCACGTCGATCTCATTATCGAAGTGGCCAATGTTACCAACGATTGCCTTGTCTTTCATTGCCTCAAAATGCTCTGAGGTAAGAATATCCTTATTGCCTGTAGCGGTAACTACAATATCTGCCTCTTTTACTGCATCCGACATTTTCTTCACCGCATAACCGTCCATCGCTGCCTGAAGGGCACAGATCGGATCGATTTCGGTAACAATCACTCGAGCACCGGCTCCGCGCAGAGATGCTGCAGAACCTTTGCCCACATCACCGTAACCGGCTACAACCGCAACCTTTCCTGCCATCATCACGTCTGTAGCGCGCCGGATGGCATCCACGCACGATTCACGACAACCGTATTTATTGTCAAACTTCGACTTGGTTACCGAGTCGTTTACATTGATTGCCGGAATGGTAAGCGTTCCGTTTTTCATGCGCTCATAGAGTCGCAGCACGCCTGTGGTTGTTTCCTCAGAAATACCACGGATATCTTTAGTGAGTTCCGGATACTTGTCGAGCACCATGTTGGTAAGGTCACCACCGTCGTCAAGAATCATATTCAGCGGCTTGCCGTCTTCAAAAAAGAGTGTTTGTTCTATACACCACTCATACTCTTCCTCGGTCATTCCCTTCCATGCATACACGGGAACACCGGCTTCTGCGATTGCAGCCGCAGCGTGATCCTGTGTGGAATAGATATTACAGGATGACCACTGCACCTCTGCACCCAATTCAACCAGGGTTTCGATCAGCACGGCAGTCTGAACCGTCATATGAAGGCAGCCGGCAATGCGTGCTCCTTTCAGTGGTTTAGATTTTCCAAATTCTTCTCGTGTTGCCATCAGTCCGGGCATCTCAGCTTCGGCAAGACGGATTTCATCTCGTCCGTATTTTGCAAGGCTGATATCCTTGACCTTATATGGCAGTTTGTCTACTTGTTGTTCCATTCTATTGATTTTGTTTCTAGATATGTTCTTTTAACAGTTTTCGGGCGTTTCCCATTCGGCCTACATGTACTCTTCGATCAGGGCTTTGGTCTTATTATAATCCCCCTCACGGCCATATGAACCCATCTCAATTTTTATAAAAAAGCCATTTGGATCTACAAATGCTTTATAGGGAATTCCATATCCGCCCAATTTTGTAAAAACACCGTTTTCATCGTAGAGCCAATTGAAATCATATCCATACTGCTCGGCAAAAGCCCTTGCATCTTCAGGTCCTTCATTTATACCGGGAGTTACGGCAAGCACTTCAAATTTATCGGGATACTCCTCGCGGAGCTGATCCAGTGCAGGAAAAACCTGCAGACAGGGCCCGCACCATGTTTCCCAAAAGTCGATTATCAGCAAC
>JAWVZW010000153.1:0-5524 GCA_033721975.1 Balneolaceae bacterium | reverse complement strand
GGAAGCTTCATCATCGGAGACACTTCCCCCTCTTGAAGAAATTCCGGATTTTATTCTCGACCCGTTCACATCCATTGACGGAACCGTGGGTAACCTGGTCATAATTTACCCTGCCGTTGCCTTATCGGATGGACGAAACTCCATGGACTTTGCCAATGATTTATCACAAATAAAACTAAGTGATGGTTCGGTATACCATGCAGCTTCCACATCCATTGTTGCCTCCGATATGCTTCGGCTTATGATTGAAGAAGCACCCAAAATGATCGCGTTAACCCTCACATTTATTATTCTGGTGAAACTGATCATTTTCCGAAGTTTCCGGTGGATGGTCATTGCCCTGATACCGCTCATTTCAGGTTTTTTGTGGCTCTTTGGCATCATGGAGCTGGTGGGCTGGAAAATTAATTTCTACAACATCGTGGTGATGCCAACGCTGCTCGGTATCGGAGATGACAGCGGCATTCACCTGGTACACCGCTACCTTGAGGAGGGAACCGGTTCTATTCTCAAAGTGATCCGTTCCACAGGCGAGCATATCACCGTAAGTGCCCTGACTACCATGCTGGGCTTTGCAGGGCTTCTCTTTTCCAGCCATCCCGGTATGCGAACCATTGGCGAGCTGGCCGTCACCGGTATCGGACTGCTGCTCCTGGCTTCGCTGATCGTCCTGCCATCCGTACTTCAGATTCAGGAAGTCCTGTTTCCAAAACAGACCGAAGAAATTAAGAAACCACATAAAAAAGAGGAGTATTCACCCTCTCTTCAACATCAATGAAACCAATTCACTGCCATGAAAATCATGATCATATATGCCACAACGGAAGGGCATACACGCAGCATTGCTGAGTTTCTAAATGAGAAAACACAAAAACAGGGTCACATAACCGGTTTATTTGATGCTACGGTTAAGCCGCCCTCTCCCAATGGTTACGATGCCGCGATGATTGCCGGTTCCATTCACATGGGTAAATATCAGACCTCCATCGAACACTTTGCACAAGAATACCATCTTGAGCTGAATGAGATGCCTTTGATGTTTATCTCGGTCAGTTTAACGGCTGCATCCGATGATGATGCATCCTGGAAAGAACTGAAACAGCAAACCGAGGACTTCCTGATTTCAACAGGCCTCAAACCGGACCATATTGAATATGTTGCCGGTGCACTTAAATATACCAAGTACGACTTTTTCAAGCGGTTCATTATGCGGTCCATTTCCAAAAAAGAGAATCGTGAAACGGACACGTCGCGGGATTACATCTATACCGACTGGGAGCGGGTAGCTGAGCTGCCTGCAAAACTGGAATCACTGGCAGCCGGAAGGACGCTGGAAGAAGCCTGACCCTCATCAGCCACTGTGATTTTGAGTCTGATGCTCATGTTATTCCGAATCAAGAATTTCCTACAAGCTTGAGGGAAGATCGCTTACAACCGGATCGGTGACAATCCGCTATCATACTAACAGATCATTGATCCTGAGGATTATTGACATTGACAACCTGGAGTTGAGGTCAGTTTAAGAGCACGGTTCAGAGAACTGCTACGGCAACCATCTGAGTATGCCGGGAAAATACCCGCCGGCATTTACCGTTGATCTTTCAAAGAGATAGTCGGTAGGCGTGCTCCGGTTACTATTTTTTGGATATTGGGATGTGTGATGATTCTGGATTCAGTTACAAAGAATCCAATCGAAGCTGCCGGCGGGGGCGTTTGGCCCATCAGGCTAAGCTGAGAAGTACCCTCATAACTTGAGTCCCGATCATGCGGGCGTAAGGAGTTCGGCAGCTTCGACCATTTTAGTGAACACATCAAGGCAAGAAAAACCCGGCAGCGGTGGTATGGTTGGTTGATGACTGAAACCATCGAAAGCTGTCGGGTATTTTTTTGGATAACTTTTTTATCGAATTGAACGGCAGAGATAATGGTGCCAAACAATTCGGGCTGCAACGGCACGCCACGGCTTCCACTGAACCGCGATTTCTTCGCATTTTTCAGAATCCGGATATTCAGAAAGATTCTTGATCTCCTGAATCCCATTTTTCAAGGCAAGATCTCCGGATGGCCAGACATCCGGCCGAAGCAACGCCATCAGTAAGTAGATACTTGCAGTCCAGTTTCCAATTCCCTTAATCCTGATTAATTCTCTGCGCACTTCCATGTCGTCCAATTCATGGAGCTTGTCCAGTTCAAGATCTCCATTCGACACTGCTTTTGCCAGTTCCCGGCAGTATTCGGTTTTTTGCCTGCTAAAACCAAATCCTTTTAGTTCTGCATCTGAAAATCTGAGAAATCGATCCGGTGTCAGTTCAGATTCTGAAGCTTCTTTCCATTTATTGAAAGCTGCTTTTGCCGATGCCAAAGAAACTTGCTGCTCCAGAATAATATGGACAAGCGTGGAAAATCCCGGTTCACGTGACCAAAGCGGCGGGTGACCAAATTTACTTATCACTTTCTCCAAATCAGGATCCAAATCGGATAGAAAAGATACCCCGTCTGCAAGAGATGCATGATCCAGCGGATTATGTGGCATTGATTGGCCTAATAATTGAAGTGAGATCTTAATAGAGTATGATCCCGATCTAACAGCTTTTTTCGCATCGTTAATGTCATTCAGGATTTGTGAACCGTGAATGATTCTTCAGATGTTTCAATATCCTATGAATTGCAGCTTTAAAAGCCCTCCAGTTTTTTTAAAATCAGATTCGAATAAAGAAACTTTATCCAATTCATTTTTCATGAAGCTGAAAGTATCAGCCATGCCGTGTAAGAGACATACAGTATCAACAGAAGCCATCCTTCGCCCCGGCTGATCTTCTTGCCCGTGAAGAATACCGGCAAACAGAGAAGTGCCACAGCAATCATTACCGGTATATCGATCATAATCGCTGAGTTCATCACCTGGAGTCCATCCCCAGCCACCATGCCGCTGATTCCCAGCACACCCAGTAAATTGAAAAGGTTGCTGCCAACCACATTTCCCACCGCAATATCCCTCTCCCCTTTTACGGCTGCAATAATGGATGTTACCACTTCCGGCATGGACGTACCCGCAGCTACGATGGTAAGTCCGATCACCAGTTCACTAACGCCAAACCACCTGGCGATTTCCACGGCGGAATCCACGAACAGTCTGGATCCAAATACCAGCAGTCCCAAACCGCCCGCAACCAATAGAATATTGAGCACCCAGCGGCCAATTCCCGGTGTCTGTGAAACCGCGAAACTTTCAAACTGTTCGGATGTACCCTCACGGCGGGCCTCCCATATCAAAAACCAGATATAGAGAACAAGGCATCCAAAAAGTATGGCTCCTTCAATTTGTGTGATCTCTCCGCTGAATGCGAAAAGCCAGGTGAGCAGTGAGATCGCGATCATCAGCGGTATCTCAATGCGGATCAGCTTTTGGGACACCGAAAGGGGAATGATTACTGCGGAGATACCCAGGATAAAGAGAATATTGAAAATATTGGATCCCACCACATTGCCTACAGCAAGACTGGCATCCCCGGATAGCACCGATTTGATGCTGACAGCCAGCTCCGGTGAACTGGTTCCAAAGGCAACAACAGTAAGCCCAATAACCAGAGGCTGCATCCCCAAGAAAGCCGCAATGCGAGATGAGCCACGCACCAATATCTCGGCTCCGGCAATCAGACAAATCAACCCGCCTATAAACATGATCCATACCATACGGTAGTTAGAATAATAAGAATTTGCCGCCTTTTAAAAAGAAATCTGCTCCTCACCGGCGTATCGTTTTTTTATCAATAACAATGTTTTACATCCCATTTCAGTCAATTCAGCGAACGATCAACCGCTTGCTGCAGTTTCAATTATGAATCCGCACATGACCGGATGCGATTCTTCTTTTTTCAATCTGAATCTGCCAACGATCCGGTAACCTCAGTACTAAAGTTATTATGAATTTGAAAAAAACCGTCCTGATCTGCAGTGCCATCCTCATAGCAGGGGCTGCAATGATCATTCTGATTTTTAATACCGAGCCCACCGCCTCTCAGTCTGACAATACACGTCAGACACCCATGCTTGTTGAAACCATTACTGCCAATGAGCAAACCTACACCCCGATGATTACAGCCATGGGAACAGTAGAGGCACGTGACGAAGTGTGGCTTCGCCCCAGGGTAAACGGCGAGATCATCTATCGCTCTGAAAATTTTATTCCCGGCGGTTTTGTGCGTCAGGGTGAAGTGTTGGTTCGAATTGACCCATCAGATTATGAAGCCGCACTTAAACAGGCCCAAAGTGATTTGCGTCAGGCAGAAGCCGATCTGCTGATTGAGATGGGTCAGCAGGAAGTTGCCCGGCGGGAATATGAACAATTTGACGATACCCTTTCTGCAACAAATCGCGCACTCGTTCTCCGCCAGCCGCAGCTGAATCGAGTCCAGGCACAGGTCGAATCCGCCGAAGCGGCTGTTCAGCAGGCGATGCTGGATCTCGAACGCACAACCATTCGTGCTCCTTTCGATGCGCATATTCTGGAACGGATGGTCAATATCGGTTCACAAGTCTCTCCCGGACAAGACCTGGGTCGCCTGGTAGCAGCCGATGCCTTTCGGATTGCAGCCCTGGTTAAACCTGCCGATCTGCGGAGAATTCCTTTTAGTGAATCATCCAAACCGGAAGTAAGAGTCCGGAACCGTAGTTCCTGGCCCGAAAACAGCTACAGAACCGGATATGTGGAGAGCATGCAGGCGTCCCTGACACCGCAAACCCGCCTGGCACGGGTTCTGATACGGGTTGACGACCCGATGGGAAGCCTCAGCGAGGAGAACCGCAACCTTCCCTTAATCATTGGTTCCTATGTGGAAACCCAGATTGAGACCATGCCGATCGAAAATGTGGTACGAATCAACCGTGACTATCTGCGACAGGATAATACTCTATGGGTGATGAATGATAACAGTCTGGATATTCGTGATGTAAATGTTTCATTCACTGATGCAACTTATGCCTACCTCTCTGACGGGATTGAAGACGGAGAACAAATTGTGACGACAAGTCTTGCATCGGTAACCCAGGGTGCTCCTTTGCAGCTGATTGACGGCGATAGCGGTCAGTCTGAATCCGTAACCGCATTGGAAGCTGAGTAAGTATGACGAAAGCAGATAACGAACAGAAAGGTAAAAATCCGGATTCGGAGATTGAGGAAGTAAGCCACAGCGGGCCTATCGCGTGGATGGCAAAACATCCGGTGGCCGCCAACCTGATTATGATTATTCTTCTGGGTGGGGGACTTTGGTCTGCCTACACTGTACAGAAAGAGGTCTACCCCGAGTTTCTTCTCGATGTTGTGGAGGTATCCGTGCAATATCCCGGTTCCGCGCCAGCCGAAGTGGAGCAGGGCATTTTGAGGCCCGTGGAGGACGCCGTACGGGGCGTTGACGGGATCCGGGAAATCACTTCCGAAGCTGAAGAAGGCGGCGGAAACGTGACGATAGAACTTGTCCCCGGAACCGAACGCATACAGGCACCGCAGGATGTTCAGCAGGCCGTT
>JAWVZW010000152.1:0-5608 GCA_033721975.1 Balneolaceae bacterium | reverse complement strand
GTGATGCCTGAAGCTCCTTCAGGTGCAGAAAGAGATCCGCGTCGCGGACGTATTGGCTGGTAAAGTAAACCTGTTTACGTCTTATCGGAAGCCTTTAAGTCATTGAAAGATTCTGATGACTGACCAATTTTGGTCTGTCATCAGGCTTCCGTTGTCTTGACATTTCTGCTGACTGCAACTTACAGGCTCATATCTAGTTACCGAGAATTAAAATTATAAGCTTTGGCAAAACCAGTTGTGAGCTGCAACACCTCTCTCTGCAGACGTTTCAAGGACACCAAACTATTCAATCATAAATGACCCCTCACGTCTCGCTTATTTTAGAACGATTCTAAAAGGCCGGAAATTGAAAAACAGTTCTATTTTGGATTCAATAACTGCTATATTCCTGCTTCAAATGCGTTGACTTTCCGTACCAGTGACGGTACTTTCAATCGTATCTCAAATACAGACTTTTCATGCTTGAACAATATTATCCAATTCTTCTACTAGTTGGCATCGCCCTGTTCCTGGCTGTGGTACTGATGTCACTATCCCGAATTTTGGGTCCATACCGGCCCAACACCAATAAACTGAATCCGTACGAAAGCGGTATGGATCCCGTTGGTGAAGCCAAAGACAGATATTCGATTGCCTTCTACCTGGTGGCCATGGAGTTTATTGTATTTGACCTGGAAGTGGTATTTATCTATCCATGGGCGGTACGATTTACAGAACTTGGTACAGGAACGTTTATCGCGATGTTTATATTTGTGGTAATACTTTTTATCGGTCTGATTTATACCCTGAAAAAAGGCACTCTTGACTGGGACATGAAGCAAATTAAATACGAGGCTACAAAGCATTAATTATGGGTTTAGAAAGCGCTCTTGGAGAAGGTTATCTGACAACAAAGGTGGACTCACTGGTCAACTGGGCACGGGCGAACGCCGCCTGGCCTATGCCGATGGGACTTGCCTGCTGCGCCATTGAAATGATGGCATTTGCAGGTCCGCGTTATGATGCAGCCCGGTTCGGCTCGGAAGTAATGCGGTTCTCACCCCGTCAAAGTGATGTAATGATCGTCGCCGGTTGGTGTACCTATAAGATGTCACACGCCATCCGAAGAATATGGGACCAAATGCCGGATCCGAAGTGGTGTATTGCGATGGGAGCCTGTGCTTCCACAGGAGGAATGCACCGCTGCTATGGAGTTGTTCAGGGCGTGGATAATTTCTTACCTGTTGATGCCTACATCTCAGGATGTCCTCCCCGTCCCGATGCAGTACTTCATGCACTTATGAAGATCCAGGATAAGATTAAAACCGAGCACTCTGTCATGCTGGACACCTGATCCCCTGCAATCCTTTCTGATATGAATTTAGAACTTACCGAACATCTCAAGCAATCCATCGACGAACTGACGGAAAAGCATTCGGATAAACTAATTGAAGTTTATCAGTCTTCCGGCGATACCTTTGTGCGCGTTGAAGCCGATTCCATTGTAGAAATTTGCACATTCATGAAGGAGTCGCTTCACTTCAACTACCTGACGGATGTATTTGGTATTGACCGTTACACCTCTGATGAGCGGTTTGAGGTTGTCTATAATCTCGTATCCATGAAATTTGGAGACCGGATCTTTTTGAAAGTACGCTGCGAAGAGGAAAATCCGGAACTGGATTCCGTTTCCGGCGTCTGGCCTGCTGCAAACTGGGCTGAACGTGAAGTGTATGATATGTTTGGTATCCATTTCCGAAATCATCCTGACATGAGGAGAATATACATGCCTGAAGATTTCCAGTATTTCCCGCTTCGCAAGGAGTTCCCGTTATTGGGTATTCCAGGATCTATCGAACTGCCCAATACAACACCTGACAGCGAATAATTCTGCATTATGAAATTAACTGATATTCAATCGAAGGTTCAATCCACCTTTTTTAAGGAACACCAGAAGAAGCTTTATCAGAGTCTTGAAGACAAGCACACCACCATCGAAGAGATGGATGAGGGTGATCCGCTTAAGACCAAGATGATTCTCAACATGGGTCCTCAGCACCCTGCCACACACGGGGTACTCAGGCTTGTTCTGCAGCTGGATGGTGAAACCATAGAAAAAACAAAACTGGATATCGGGTACCTGCATCGAGGTGTTGAGAAAATTGCCGAGAATAAAACCTATCAAGAGTTCATGCCTTACACTGATCGCATGGACTATCTATCTCCATACAGCAATAATGTAGCTCTTTGCCAGGCTGTAGAGAAAATAGCGAATGTAGAGGTTCCCGAACGCGCAAAATATATCCGGATGATCGGGTGCGAGCTGGCCCGCATCTCCTCCCACCTTCTCTGGTTGGGTACCATGGTTATGGATGCAGGTGCGATCTCATTTTTTATCTGGACTTTCAAGGAGCGCGAAAAAATTTATGATATCATGGACCGGCTGGCCGGTCACCGATTTACCGTTTCACATTCAAGAATCGGCGGTGTTGCAAACGACATTACCGATGAAGCCATGGGTGCCATTCGCGAGTTCATTGAAACGTTTCCAAATGAACTGAAAGACTATCATAAGCTGCTCGACCGTAACCGTATATTCATTGACCGTAATGAAGCAGTTGGGGTATTGAAAACAGAAGATGCTATCGGTATCGGCGCAACAGGTCCTGTACTCAGGGCTTCCGGATATGCTATGGACATGAGAAAATTTGCGCCCTATCTGCGGTATGATCAGGTAGAGTTTGATATTCCAACCCGCCTTGAGGGCGATAACCTGGCCCGATATTTTGTGCGGATGGAAGAGATGTCAGAAAGTATCCGCATTATTCGTCAATGTGTTGAAAAACTTCCTAAAGGTCCTGTAAGAACGGATAATGCCAAACAGGCCTACCCTTCCAAGGACGAAGTTTACTATTCAATGGAAGGAATGATTCACGATTTTATGATGACAGACACCGGCATCTGCCCGCCTGATGGAGCAGAAGCATACAGTGCTGTTGAATCACCTAAAGGCGAGCTTGGATACTATATACAAAGTGATGGCACCGGTCATCCATGGAGATTGAAAATCAAAGGACCCTCCTTTGCAAATCTTCAGGTGCTTGAAAATATTCTGGACGGTGAAATGGTTGCCGACACCGTTGTGATCATTGGCGGCCTGGATCCTGTATTGGGCGAAGCAGATAAATAAGAATTATGGCATACGAATTTACACAAGAAGACCTCGAAGAAATTGAAAAGATCAAGGCTAAGTTTCCGGAAGTAATGCCTGCGACACTGCCTGTGTTATGGGTTGCCCAGAACCGGTTTGGCCATGTAAATCCTGAGGTTCAGCGCCTGGTTGCTGAAACCCTTGATCTACCCGAAGCACATGTTCACGGTGTGGCCGAATTTTATACCCAATACTACAAAGAAGAGCAGGGTAAATTTGTTCTGGACGTTTGCACATGTCTGAGTTGTCAGCTGTGCGGCGGATATGAAATTTTGGAACATCTAGAGAACAAACTGGGCATCAAAAAAGGTGAAACAACCGAGGACGGAATGTTTACGCTGAATGAGGTTGAGTGCCTGGGTGCCTGCGGGTATGCGCCCATGCTTCAGATCACCAATGATACCTATGTAAACCACCTCACAAAGGAAAAGGCCGATCAGCTTGTGGAATCGCTTAAGAAAGGCGAAGTACCCGAGTACGAACAAATTGACATGCCATTACGCAACGCAAAATAATTGATTCATGAGCTCTACCGACTGGAAAAATTATGAACCGGTACTGATCCCCAATATCAAGGACATCCACAAAATAGATGTCTACGAAAAAAATGGCGGATACGAAGCTCTCAAATCGGTACTGACCGATAAAGACAAGTGGGAAAACCCGAAAAGCGTCGTTGAAGAAGTAAAGGCTGCAAACATCCGCGGACGCGGTGGTGCTGGCTTTAATGCCGGTCTGAAATGGTCTTTCATGCCCCCTGCCGATGGCGGCCCCAGATATTTGGCTTGTAATGGTGATGAATCTGAACCAGGCACCTTCAAAGACAGAAAGATTTTCGAATACAATCCCCATGTGTTCATTGAAGGCGCTCTGATTGCCGCTTATGCAATGGAGATTACAACCATTTATGTGTACATACGAGGTGAGTACAAAGCCTATATCCGAATGATGGAAAAGGCTCTTCAGGACGCCTATGACAAGGGATACATCGGCAAGAACATCATGGGAACCGACTTCAGCGTGGATTTTTATGTGACCGGTGGTGCCGGAGCATACATCTGCGGAGAAGAAACATCCATGCTTGAATCTCTTGAAGGCAAGCGTGGCTACCCGCGTGTAAAACCGCCTTTTCCCGCGCAAAAGGGTTTGTGGGGGCGCCCTACCACCATCAACAATATTGAAACGCTGTCGCATGTGACGAGCGTAATAAACCGCGGAGCCGACTGGTTTAAAGGTATTGGTGCAGAAAACCACCCCGGCCCTATTCTTTATGGAATTTCCGGTCACGTAAACCGACCGGGTGTGTATGAACTACCCTCAGGAGTTCCCGTCCTTGATCTTGTTCATGACGTTGCGGGTGGCGTAAAGAACGGCAAAAAATTAAAAGCAGTCATTCCCGGAGGGTCATCCACACCGGTTGTACGTGCCGATCAGCTTGAAGGTGTTACCATGGACGCTGATTCACTGAGAACCGTGGGTACGATGCTTGGAACTGCCGGCCTGGTCGTGATGGATGAAGACACGGATATGGTAGACATGCTGTGGCGAATCACCCATTTTTATCATCATGAATCCTGCGGCCAATGTACACCCTGCAGGGAAGGAACCGGCTGGCTTGAAAAAATTATGCTGAAAATTAAGAATGGTGAGGGAGAGATTAAGGATCTGGATCTGCTTCTCGATATCACCACACAAATGGAAGGACGAACCATCTGCGCATTAGCTGATGCAGCTGCATGGCCGGTACGACATACCATTACCCGTTTTCGTGATGAGTTCGAGGCCAGATGTAAGAAATCGGTTCACGCGGTGGCGTGACATTTTTGATTGTTGATTGATGATTGATGATTGTTGATTAATACAATACAATCAGAATCAATATCATTAAATGAATAAAGAAGAACTTATAAACCGAACAAAAGACTTTGCACACAGATGTGTTAAATTGGCTGCTTCACTACCCAAGAATAATCTTGGAAATCATATTGGCAGACAACTTATAAGATGTAGTACATCAGTAGCTGCAAATTATAGAGCGGCTTGCCATGGACATACCAAAGCAGCCTTTATTCATAAAATCGGAATAGTCATTGAAGAAGCAGATGAATCAGAATTTTGGCTTGAATTTATTGTTGATGAAAAACTCAAGCCGGAAAAGTTAGTTAAACCTTTGATCCGTGAAGCACATGAGTTGGCTTCTATTTTCGTAATTACAAGAAAAACAGCACAAAAGAAATTATGATTGTTGATCCAATTCATTGTTAATCAACAATCATCAATCAAAATTCAACAATTCAATAAGATGCCTGAAGTATTTATTGACGGAACCCGATACGAATATGAAGGAGAACAGCGTTTGCTGCAGTTCATTCAGGACCAGGGCAAGGAAGTTCCTTTTTTCTGTTACCATCCTTCTAT
>JAWVZW010000151.1:0-5645 GCA_033721975.1 Balneolaceae bacterium | reverse complement strand
GAACAAACATCTGTCATTTCAATTAAAACAACCAATCATAAAAAAATCACCATCATCCATATGACAAAACAGACAATTCTCACATTTAGCATGTGCGTCGCGTTTTTGATTGGCACATCCGCGTGTGGTCCTTCACTTGTACTGGAAAATGTAGACTATGCACAACCTATCGAAAGTGTCCTGACCCCGGATTCTGATAATCAGGTACATGATCAGCGATTCGCAATAAAATTTAATATCACAAACATTCTTGCTGAAGAAGATTTGTCTTCAGTAAATCAAATTCGTCTCATTCGAAATAGTGCCGGATACTATTTTGTCACCGCAGCCGGATTTAACCACGTGTACGTATTTGAACCCGCTGAATCTGAATTAAGCCTTACTTCAAGAATTTCGGTTGCTGAGAATGGATTAGGGCAGCCTGCATTTAATCAGAGAAGCACACACATTGAACTGGTGGATCTATCCAGCGGTAGCACTTATAACCTTGATCAAAACGGAATCAGATAAGAGATATGACTTTAAAAATATTTATGAAATCAACGTTTTCTGTATTAGCGGCTCTCTTGTTTGTTACAAATTCGGCCGTATTAGCTCAACAATCAGACTATCAGATCCAGCAGGATTTCAGGTCTGAATACCAAAACATTATTGAAAGGATTGACAGTGCCGTTACACCCGGTGAACTGGATCAGATCTCCACTGCGATTGATAACTTGGAATCTGAATATTCGGAATTTTCATCCATTATTGATGCTGCACTTTATCCCGACACTTTCAGCAGTCGTATTGAAACGCTCAGAAACCGATACAGATCCACACAAAGCAATATTCAGGCATTAGAGGAATCGGATGAGAGAATTCGGGAATTGATGGGTCAGGTGGATGAATTCAGAAACCAACTGGCTGCCATGGATGAAGAAGTAGCAGATCTGAAAGAACAGATCGACCGTGCCAATGCAAATGAACGGCAGCAGGCTGCCTTGATTCGACAGTACCGTCAGAATATTGAACAGCGTGATGAATTTGTAGCCGATTTCCTGGAAGATCTGATGCAGCGCTATCAAAATATGGATGCATCCGTTCAGTCTGATATTGCATCAGCGGCTGAACAAATGGGAAGCAATCCAATCGATGTCTTAAAAAATATTTTGAGTGAATACACCCGATCCGCTGATCAGGAAACAGAACTTTCTGCTCCGGATTTTATCAGGATGCGTGCCCAGCATGGCTATTTTTCAAATATTTGGGATAATATTGGCGAGAGTCTGTCTTCAGTTTTTTCACCGGGCAATCCTGTGGAAGCTCTTCAGGAGATAACGGATATGCTTGCAGCATGGAGAGCCAGTATTGATAATAAGCTTTGGGAATCTTTATCCACCGAGTTTACACAAAATGGTATAGAACTTTCTCCTTTTACCGACGCTGAATCGTTTAATACATCGCTGAATACGTATGTAGACAACGCAATGAATTCCAGTATGGAGTCGAATAGCGAAGAAGATTATGAAGTGTATCAAAACTTCAGCACATACTGGAATACAACCGTAAAAGGTCAGTGGGGAGAGCTTCTTATAAATGGGAATATCCTCTCAACGGAAGATATTGCTGCAATTGACGTAAAATTAAATACATGGGGTGAGAACGCAGTACCTACATCCAACCTGATGTTTATACTTTTTCTTGTCAGCCTGGCTGTAATTATAGGACTTATTGTTCTTTTGGTTACGAAAAAAAGCTAGACATAATGGAATCATGGAACAAGTTGCATCTGAAGCAGCTTCATTCCAAAATCCAAAAGATATTAAAGCTGGTTGATTACTTGTCAACTGGCTTTTTTATTACCCTTAAAGGAATCAGGGGAGGGATATTTTTCTGCGGAGAAGCCACTCAGCGGTAAGTAATATCAGTATCAGTACAAACCATATACTATCACGATAAAGATAGTCAGTGATTGTAACCGTATTTTCTGATGTATTTTCAGAAGCCAACTGATCGATAAAATCACTGAATCTCTCCATACCCGTGCTGTCTGCCACAAATCCGCCTGTAATTGTGGCCAATTGATTGATCAGAAGATCATTTCGTCTTGTATTAATTAACTCCTCATTAACCGAACTGATTGTAAATTGTGTCTGATCCCGACCCAGTTCACGATTTCCGGACATTGCCACTCCCTCCATGGAATAGACACCGGGTGGATACCTGCCGGCATCAAGTTCGTAGATACCATTTTCTACATGCCTCATTTGAAAAGTAAGAGGGGTTATTTCCCTGTCAAGTCGTCGGAGAGTAACATTAATGGATGCATTGGGCTCTCTTTCACCCCGCTCATTTGTGAGTGTTGCACGTATCTGTACCTGTTCACGTTCGGAAAACACGCTGCTTAGGGGTTGAAGAACCAACAATCTGTCATCACCTGGCGTAGACGTCCAGGATATCAGGTTATCAAGCAATCTGTAATAATATTGCCGTACCTCATCCTGAGTGGAAAGTTCATATCTGTTCCACCCGTATGCATTCACTGATGCTTTTCGAATATTGCCATAATCTGCAGTAATCAGGATTGGAATACTGGTTCGGCGCTGTTCAAAGAGACTCCAGATCAGAACATCAGCTCCTGTTGTTATACGATACTGCCCTTGAACTGTGTTGAGAGTGGGGAAGCGGTTTTGTATGGACGGTAGAGATTCCAAAACAGGATTAGAAACACGAAGTGAATCTTTAATGGGTGTAACAGAAATTGTATTTATTCGACCTTCTACTGAATATAAAACTGAACTGTTATCACCCCGAATACGCGAATCATTGTAGCTTTTAGGAGAAGCAAAGTACACTATCGGTAGATCAGCGTTGAACAGTCGATTCAGAGCTGGATCATTTTCACCTGGCAGACCATGAACCACCAACAGGTCGATATCGTTAGGTTCAAGTGCAGATGGAGGGGTGCCTGTAAATCGATTATTCCCCAGGTAGGTCGTTTGCAAGAGTTCATGCTGAGGGTTGGTTGCAATATATCTTCGAATGGATGAAACGTCCGGATGAATTTCATATGCAAGGGAAGCAATGGTAATTTTATCATCCAATACCGTGATGGCTGTCTGATAGCTGTTATTCTCCGTTGTGAATTCTTCATCCAGCGGTTCAACTTCAATGGATAAATTTACAAATCCTTCTTCCGTGTAAGTCCTGTCAAATTCTATCCATTCTGTACCGGAAGATGAGGGAAAAAGTACTGTCCTGGTTTCAGCAGGAAGATCATCCTCGAGTAATACAACATTTGTTTCCATACCCTCATATCCCCGGTGACGGATCTCAGCCGTAATTCGGTTTGAAGTATTGGTATATACCGGATCATTGTAATCCACCTGTGCGATTGAAATGTCTTTAACCGAGGTACTGTCACCCAAGGGGAAAATGATTAGGGGAATGGAAAGATTCTGTGCCTGAAATACAGGGTTTCTTCCCCTGGTATGAATTCCATCGGTAAACATGACAGCCGCTGAAATCCGGTTCTCATTTTCTAGCAGAAACTCTATCGCCTCCTGTAAGTTGGTGGATGGATCTGAATAATCCGGATTGTCTGATTCCCTTACACCATCACCAATAAGATATTCCGTAAATGTGACCTGCTCCTGTCTGTCACTAAACTCTCTGAATCTTTCATAAACTGATTGATAATCGGAAATCCCAAGGTAATCACCACGATCCACACCTACACTGGCACTGTTGTCAAGAAGTACCGGTATTTCAACTCGATTGATCTCTGTTTCCTCCCGGTTTATATAAGGGTTCAATAGCAGGAAACATAAAATAAGCAGGGTGAGTGAACGCAGTGAAATAAGAGTCAGCCGGATTGAATTGGGCTGATTGTCCAGGTTTTTATAACTCCACCAACCTGCAAGCAGTGAGAGTACTGCTAAAAAAATGACCAGGAGTACCGGTAAAACCGGTGAAAAGCCATGTAGAAAAGCTTCAGTCATGGCGTTCTGATAGGTTAAAGATTCTTTAAAAGCATCTGTATAATATCAACTGGCCCCAGACCTTCAGCTTCTGCGGCATAGTTGGTGACAATACGATGCCTCAGGACGGGTACCGCCAGACTCTCAATATCTTCCGGCTCAACATTATATCGACCCTGCGAAAGAGCACGCGTTTTGGACCCCAGAATCAGATACTGAGAGGCTCTTGGCCCGGCACCCCAACTCAGGTATTTGTTTATAAAATCAGGAGTTTCCTCACGGCCGGGACGAGACATTGTTACAAGCTTTACTGTTTTATCCAGAACATGGGAGGGAACCGGTACTTCCCTTACCAGTTTTTGAAACTCCAGAATTTGAGACTTATCGAGTATGGATTGAATATCGATATTCCGGGTAGAAGTTGTCTGTGAAACAATCTGTTTTTCCTCTTCAGCAGAAGGGTAGTCCAGCATAAGTTGAAACATAAACCTGTCAAGCTGAGCCTCCGGCAACGGATAGGTACCCTCCTGTTCAATGGGGTTTTGAGTAGCCAGAACGAAAAAAGGCCTGTCCAGTACAAATTTCTGCCCTGATGCAGTAACGTTGCTTTCCTGCATTCCCTCAAGGAGGGCGGCCTGAGTTTTAGGAGGGGTTCGGTTTATTTCATCAGCCAGTACGATGTTGGCAAAAATAGGTCCCTTAATAAACTTAAAGTGTTTTCGTCCGGTCTCTTTATCATCCTCAATTACCTCAGTTCCGGTAATATCACCAGGCATCAGGTCAGGTGTAAACTGAATTCGGCTGAAGCTCAGACTCATGGTTCTGGCAACCGTTTGAATCAGAAGTGTTTTGGCAAGTCCC
This sequence comes from Balneolaceae bacterium, assembly GCA_033721975.1. Lineage (GTDB taxonomy): Bacteria > Bacteroidota > Rhodothermia > Balneolales > Balneolaceae > Rhodohalobacter. The sequence goes on along the minus strand of JAWVZW010000151.1, from coordinate 822 downwards.
GGAACTCCAACCAATACACAATGGCCGCCGGAAAAAAGTGAAATGAGAAGTTGATCAACTATATCCTTTTGGCCTACAACTATTTTGGATATTTCTTCACGAATTTTTTGAAATGATTCATGAAATAGTTCAGCAGCTCTCTCAGGGGATTCAGGTACTTTGGAACTCATACAATTATTGCATCTCTGTTTGAGTTCCATTCATCCCAGTCCCCCGGTTGTCGGAGAGTTCTCCGTCATCAGAAGGAAGAGGGATTTTGAATTCTATATAAACGTCGTCACGCAGTTCAGAAAGCCACTGCCGTAAAGTTGAAGCCTGCTTTCGACTTAAGGCAATATCACGAAGTCTCTGATAATCATCTTTCAGGTTTGCCCTGTGTTCGGGAATAAGCCGGTCTAGACGTACAATTCTATATGCAACAGAAGAGTTATTGCTGCGGGGAGTAAAGGATCTTGGTTCTGAAATCTGCCCCTCTTCATCGAGCAAAAGTACAATGCGATATATGGAAGGCTCCAATTGGCTGATGGGTTGCAGACGCTCACCTGTCTGGGGATTGATGACTCTTCCCCCGAATGCTTTTGTCTGTTCATCGTCAGAATGGGTACGTGCCAAATCATGAAAATTTGCACCATGATTTAATACGCTGTCTCTCAGAGCATTCAATTTTTCTATGGCTGCCTCTTCATCAACCAGGGTATCATCAATACGAATCAGAATGTGATTGGTCTCAATATTGTCACCCATTCGTCTGTTTAACCGGATGATATGATATCCGAATTCAGTCTCAACAACTTGTGATATTTGGCCGGGTTCAAGTGCCGT
>JAWVZW010000150.1:0-5659 GCA_033721975.1 Balneolaceae bacterium | reverse complement strand
CATGCTACATCGGCAGGATTCAGGTACTCGGTTTCCGAAACGGCTTACATCACCGGTGATATCGTAAAAGACCCTGACTTTCCGGTTTCGGGGAGAGCCGGCTTTGAATTGCTGCTTGGAAAAACCTTGTACCTGCGCTCCGGAGTTACAGCCCGTCCATCCACCTACAGCTTTGGATTCGGATATGCTCCGTCCGCACTCATGGTAAATCTGGGAATTCAGCAGAATGATCTCTTGGGTTTAAGTGCCGCCATGGATATAACAATCCCTATGTAATCCTAACCGAAGCCCATGCTGAATTTCAGGAAACGTATCATACTGTCAGTCTCATTGCTTTTCATCGCCGCCGGGCAGGCCGTGGGTCGTCAGGCGGATTCTGTTGCAGTAATTCTGGAACGTGATCTTGAACAAGCGACTGAAAACCTGGATCCTGATGATCCTGATTCAGATCCTGAATCTTTTCTCGTGTATCTGCAGGAACTGGCTGCAAATCCAGTGAATATCAATCGCGCAAGGATGGATGACCTGCTTCTCATTCCGGGCATGAATTTTCGCTATGCATCGGCCATTATCACTTACCGAAATGATCATGCACCGTTTGAGAGCATTGAAGACCTTACAGAGGTTCCAGGCTTAGACGGTACCGTTTTTCGTTCGATGTTGCCCTATCTTACAATTGGCAGCAGGCGTGAACAGAGAAGGGATCTTTATTTCAATAAACGCTTCTGGCTAAATGATCCTAAAAGTGAGTTTATCAGCCGATACCGAACGGTGATTCAAAAACAGGATGGCTATATCCGGCCCGACAGCCTGGGTGGATTTACCGGCAGTCCCGTCCACTATTATCAGCGTTTCAGATTTGCAACCAGCAAGCTTTCCCTGAATGTTACCCAGGAAAAAGATCCGGGTGAAAAACTATCCGGTATTCGCAGCTTTGACTACACGTCATGGCATGTTGCTGTTCAGAAGACAGGCATGCTTCAAAGAGTGGTGATTGGCGATTATAGCCTCTCATTTGGACAGGGTCTGCTATTCTGGACAGGCGGGTCATTTGGCAAAAGCCGGGATGTAGTACGATCTGTCAGTAAAAATGAGCGCGGAATCAGGCCGTATGGGTCCGCCGGTGAGGCGTCCGGTTTTCGAGGAATAGCATTCACCTTGGGAAATAGATTTCAGCTCACCGGTTTTTACTCACACCGAAAGCGTACTGCCACGGAGAGGGATTCCTTAACCATCCGGTTTCCGGTCACCTCAGGTTATCACAGGACACTCAATGAACAACATCGAAAAAACAACGTATCCCAGACAACGGCCGGAGGACGGCTCCGATACCAATCAGATATCGCCCATGCGGGTGTAACCGGCTATATCAATACATTTTCCCGTTTTGTAGAACCTGGTGATCTGCCGTACCAGCGGCATCGGTTCAGTGGACGCAAACTATCCGGGTTTTCGGCGGATGGAGGGATCCTTTTACGAAACGTTTATTTCTTTGCTGAAGGGGCTGTTACCTCACAGGGCGGAACAGGATTGATCGCGGGTGCTGAGAAGAGTCTTGGGCCTTCTACTGATGCGGTTCTCCTATACAGGCGATACGATCCTGCTCTGCAGACCCTTTTCGGGGGATCCTTTGCGGAACAGAGCAGTTATCCATCCAATGAGCACGGTTTTTATACAGGGGTCTCCCACTCCTTCGGAACCCTGCTGAAAATTCGTGCCTATGCGGATATCTTTCGCTTTCCGGCCCCACGATTTTTGACCAGCCGGCCCACTTCGGGTACTGACTATCTTTTTCAGATTGAGGTAAATCCTCACCGAAAACTACATTTTTATCTGCTGGCAAGAAGCAAAACTCGTGAGTCGGAATTTTCATCTTCTGATCCATTTGGCCGTGAAATAAAGGTACCCGGCAATCAATCCAGACAATCTATTCGCATTCAGGCAGAATGGTCTCCCTTCAATTTTATCCGGACCCGCACCCGTATTGAACAGATGAATGCAGAAACACCAGAAGGAACCGTATCAAGGGGGATCCTTTTCTTCCAGGACCTGAGATTGATCCCCGATCCTCGAGTTAAGCTGGATCTCAGGGTGACCCTTTTCCGGACAGAAGATTACGAATCGAGAGTCTATCAATTTGAGAATGATCTGCTTTATGTAATGTCCAATACCATGCTCTACGGCAACGGTATCCGATATTATGCTCTCCTACAGGTTAAGACCTTCTCGAGGCTCGATCTTTATGCAAAGCTCTCTACCACCGTTTACAGCGACCGCACCGAAATCAGCAGCGGCAACCTCCGAATCCCGGGAAATAGAAGAAGCGATGCGGGTATTCAGGTGCGGTTTCGTATCTAAAAAAATTCTCCTGAACTATTCACTGAATTTGCTGATCTCTCAGAGTCCAAAAGAGAGAAACTTGTAAACATAAAGGCCTGTACTACAGCTGATTATTGTTTAATTATTTAGTCATTTTTTAAAATATTCCTTAATAATCAATTAAAAAGCGCTTCCACAAAAAATTTAATTGCGTACTGCTTCAAATATGTGATTATTAATAGCGTTGACTGATACCAGCCCACCCTAATTTCTCTGATATGCGTGAAGTTCAATTTATAAATGAAAAGTCCTCCTGTGGTGTCGGATTTATCGCAAGCCGAACCAACCAGTACAGCCACGCAAATCTGCAAAAAGCATTGCATGCCCTGAGCTGCGTGGAACACCGGGGAGCCTGCAATGCAGATGGTGTCTCTAGTGATGGTGCAGGGATCATGGCTGACATTCCCTTTGAGATGTTCGGGTATGAGAAGGGTGAGGTAGCTGTTGCAACCATCTTTGCACCCCACAATGATGAAAGGCGCCGGAAAGCACTGCGTGTGTTTGAAGACACATTTCATTTTTACGGGTTAAAAATTCTTGAGTACCGCCAGGTTCCGGTCAATCCGGCCGTATTGGGAAATACGGCAACAGACTCCATGCCCTGCATCCTTCAGGCATTTATTCAGAGACCGGATCATTGCCGGACCGACAGTTCATTTGACAGACTACTTTACACTGCGAAGCAGATGACGAGGACCAAAGAGAAAGATGCAGGTATTGTCAGAGAGTTCTTCTTTGCTTCTTTGTCAGCCAGAACCATTGTTTACAAGGCACTCACTAAATCAGAAGCACTCGGTGATTTTTATCAGGATCTCCAAAATCCTGCATTCAAAACCCGATTTGCACTGTTTCACAGGCGATTCTCGACCAACACGCGAACCTCCTGGGACAAAACCCAACCTTTCAGAATCATTGCCCATAACGGCGAGATTAATACCATCACCGGAAACCGGTCATGGGCCATTTCCAGGGAAAAGTATCTCGGGGTACCCAAGGATGAATTGCTGACCCGGGAGCAGATCAGTGATTCCGGAAGCCTGAATGAGATGGTCGAATCACTCACCTATCGAAGCAGTATTCCCTTTGTAGAGGATATTCTGGCCATTATGATTCCGCCTGCTTCGCAGGAAAACGACTATTACAAATTCTGGAGCAGGGCGATGGAACCGTGGGACGGTCCCGCATTCATCTCCTACTCCGACGGATCATCCATTGGCGGCCGTCTCGACAGAAACGGGTTTCGTCCATGCCGCTGGACCATTACCGATGATCATCTGTATGTGTGTTCGGAGGCGGGATCCTTCGAAATCGATGAATCACTGGTGCGGTCCAAGGGATCCCTTCAGGCCGGTAACGGGATCAAAATGGACCTGGATACCGGTAAAATTCATTTTCGGGATCCGAGCTATTCGAGGGAAAATTTTGATGCCGATTTTGAGCACAGACTTGAAAAGTTATCAGCTCTCCCGGTTGAGGAAGCCGAACAAAGCTTTGCCAATCTTCACCTGTTTCGGTATACCTCGGAAGAGATTGACAAGCTGCTGGTGCCCATGATCGAAGAAGGAAAAGAACCCATCGGGTCCATGGGCGACACTGCCAGACCGGCTATGTTTTCCGACCAGCCGAGGTCATTCTTTGACTATTTCTACCAGAATTTTGCACAGGTTACCAACCCGCCGCTCGATTATATCCGGGAGAGGATGGTTACCGATCTGAACATGTATCTCGGCAAACGTCCGAACATTTTCTCCCCGAAAGAGCTGATCCCGCAGTTTCCGGGACTTGAAATTGAAAGCCCCATGCTGTCCCTGGGTCAGATGAAAATGCTCAGGGCGATCAATGGATCTGTATCAAGGATCAAAACAGCAGAATTTGATATGGTCTTCAATCGGGATCTTGGAGAGGTAGGGTTCCGATCGGCCATCCGCGACATCACAAACCGGGCGATTAAAGCTGTTCAAAATGGTTCAACTATTCTGATCATTTCTGACCGCAACGCAACCTGGCATCAGCCTCCAATACCCAGTCTTCTGATGTTGCGCGCCCTTGTCAATACCCTGAATGATTCAGGCTTGCGCTTAAATGCATCCATTGTCGTTGATACCGCAGAGGTTAAAAATACGCATCACTTTGCCTGCCTGATTGGTTTTGGTGCGACTGCGGTATGCCCGTACAAAGCACTTGAATATGCCCGGTTCAGCGATAATCGAAAGCTGAAGAACCTGGAAGCTGATCAGAAAGAAGCCAATCTGATTCATGCTTTCAATACCGGTCTGCTGAAAATCATGTCAAAATCAGGGATTTCCGTTGCACGCAGTTATCAAAGCTCAAAACTTTTTACTGCACTGGGCATCGGTGATGACCTTCGCAAGCATTTTTTCCCCGGACTGTACAGCCCCGTTAAAGGGATCGGAATCAAGGAGGTTGCCGAACAGATTCTCGACTACATCAAAGAAGCCGAATCCAGGACGGAGAATGACAAGCTGATCCACACCCATCAATGGAAAGAGCATAACCGCGGGCTGGAGGGTGAAAAGCACTCCATGACCAATACGCGCTCCAAAATCATACATGATCTTGTAATGAATGGCGGACCGGGCCTTGATGATCCGGAACTGTATAACGAATACCTGAAGCTGGGTGATGAAGCTTCTCCCGTTAATTTCAGGCACCTGTTTGATTTCAAAACCCCGGAGAAATCTATCGATCTGCAAGAGGTAGAGAATAGGAAATCGATACTGAGCCGGTTCGGTTCAGGTGCCATGAGTTTTGGCGCTATCAGTGCCGAATCGCAGCGTGATATCTTCCTGGCCATGAAAGAGATCGGAGGCCGGAGCAACAGCGGCGAGGGAGGTGAAAACCCATATTACTATACCCTTGGTATCACCGGATCCGTAAAACAGGTTGCCAGCGGCCGGTTTGGCGTTACTGCTGAATACCTGGTAGCCGGTGAGGAAATTCAGATAAAAATTGCGCAGGGTGCCAAGCCCGGCGAGGGCGGCCAGCTGATGGGCGTCAAGGTTACGGAAGATATCGCCTTTGCCCGTCACAGCAATCCAGGCTTTGATCTGATCTCGCCTCCCCCTCTGCACGATATCTACAGTATTGAAGACCTGAAACAGCTGATTTATGAGCTTAAGCAGATCAAACCCGGTATGAAGGTGAATGTGAAGCTGGTATCCGGGGAAAATATAGGCACCGTAGCCGTGGGGGTTGCCAAGGCGGGCGCCGATATCATTCATATATCCGGAGGTGACGGCGGGACGGGTGCTGCCACCCT
>JAWVZW010000149.1:0-5662 GCA_033721975.1 Balneolaceae bacterium | reverse complement strand
TTTTTGAACTGATTGGACAGATACTGAACACTGCTATATTTCAGTTTCCATGCAATTTCACTGAGCGTCCACTTTCTGAATTCCAGCAGTTCCTTGACGCGCTCAATCTTCATCCTGATCAGGCATGTTTCTATGGTGATTCCGGTCTGATCTGAAAATACCTTGCTTAGGTAGGAGTAATTGTAGCTGGTATGTTTTGAGATGAAAACAGATAGTTTTTCGGGCTGGGGAGTATTTTCCACATGCTCAATGTATCGGATCAGCATGGACCGTACCAGGTTTACCAGTTCCGTATCACGATCCAGTATCCGCTCAAACCCTTTCTCCTGAAGCTTTTCGTCAAATTCCCGGAGTTCGCTATCCGAGAGTTTTCTTTTGGTTTCAGCATAGCCAAGATCGACATCATCGTAGGGTATCGACATGGTGTTGAGAATACCGGAGACCGACTCAATGCAGCGCGGGCAAACCATATTTTTTATTGCAATTTTCATACAATCAGTTAACGTATGATCCGCGCCGGATCGTTTCACCTCATCCACTAAAATGAATCGGTGTTCTTTTATTCTACAGTCACACTTTTCGCCAGGTTGCGAGGCTGATCCACGTTGCATCCCCTGTTCACGGCAATATAATATGACAACAGCTGAAGAGGAATCACGGTCAGCAGCGGTGAAAAACAGTCGTTAGTAGACGGTATAGAGATGGAAAACTCCGACAGCTCTTTCACATCGCTGTTTTCCTTGTTCATGATTGAAATGAGACGGCCTTTTCGGGCTTTCACTTCCTCGATATTCGAAATCATCTTGTCATTGGTGTGATCCGTGGCTGCAATCACTACCACCGGCATCATCTCATCAATCAGCGCAATCGGCCCGTGCTTCATTTCTGCAGCCGGATATCCTTCGGCATGAATATAGGAAATTTCCTTCAGTTTCAGGGCCCCTTCCAGTGCTACAGGAAAGTTGTAGCTCCGTCCCAGATAAAGAAAGTTAGGGGCATAGGTAAACAGGCGGGCCATCTCTTTCGTAGTCTCATCGCACTCTTTGAGGATCTGCTCAACCTTTGAAGGGATTGTGTCCAGCTCTTTGATATACTCCTTGGCTTCTTTTTTAGAGATCGTGCCTTTACGCATAGCCAGTTCGAGTGCCATCATGGTCAATACCACCACCTGAGCCGTAAAGGCTTTGGTTGACGCTACCCCAATTTCAGGTCCAGCATGGGTAAATACGCCGGCATCGGTCTCACGCGAGATGGTTGACCCGACCACGTTGCAGATCCCAAGTACCAAAGCTCCCCGCTGTTTCGCTTCCCGTAAGGCTGCTAGGGTGTCGGCCGTTTCCCCGCTTTGAGAAATTACAAGCAATACATCACCTTCTCCGATCAGCGGATCACGATACCTGAATTCAGATGCATACTCAACCTCGACCGGTTTTTTGGCCAGATATTCAAACAGATACTCACCCACCAGGGCTGAGTGCCAGCTGGTACCGCAGGCAGCAATCACGATGCGATTTGCATCCACAAGCTGATCCATCACATCCTTGATTCCACCCAGCTGTACGGTTCCTTTTTTAGGATTGATCCGTCCTCTCAGGCAGTCGGCAAGCGCCTTGGGCTGTTCAAAAATTTCTTTCAGCATGAAGTGCGGATAGCCCGCTTTTTCAATTTCGTCCAGGCTGATTGCCAATTCGTGAACTTCCTTTGTAAGGCTTACATCATCAATAGTTTTTACATCATAGCTGTAGCGATCCACGATTGCCATTTCGCCGTCATCGAGGTAGACAACCTTATTGGTATACTCCACAATGGGTGAGGCATCTGAAGCAATAAACATTTCATCGTCACCGATACCCAACAGCAGCGGTGATCCCTTACGTGCTATATAAATTTTACCGGGCTCATCAATATTGACAATAGCCAGTCCATAAGTACCTACGATCTGCTTAAGGGTAAGACGGATCGCCTGTTCAAATGTGATATCTTTAGACCTGGAATAGATCTCTTCAATCAGCTGAGCAACAATTTCAGTATCTGTCTGGCTCTTGAAGGTCCTGCCGCTCTCTGTCAGCTTCTTCTTAAGTGAACCGTAGTTTTCGATAATCCCGTTGTGAACCACTGCAACCTTGCCTGACTCACTCAAATGCGGATGGGAGTTTACATCATTGGGTTCACCGTGGGTTGCCCAGCGCGTGTGACCAATCCCGATATTTCCCTTAACACCATTATTTTTTATTAACTTTTCAAGGTTAATGACCTTGCCTTTACCCTTCTGGATACTCATTCGTCCATTGAGGATAGCGACTCCTGCAGAGTCATAACCCCGGTATTCCAGTCGTTTCAAACCTTTTACCAGTACCTCTCCGGCATCTCTTTCACCAACGTACCCTACAATTCCGCACATAATACCTTTTCTTTTTTGTACCTATTTATTGTTATTCTCAGGTGACCTTAAATTACAAAGACTCAACTGATAAAAAATCAAGAATCTTCTAATAATGAATACCTTATACTGCCTGTTTGAGGATGAGTTTCTGGACAATTTCCATCCATTAACACTTACACGTCCGATCTATGATCTTCGGGTGGGAATATTCACACTGGCAGAGAAGTGGAAATATGCGCTGAAGTCAGATGAGGATTTGCACGGTCCCCTGCGCGAACATTTGAAGGGCGTCTTCCCTGAGCCCAGCCTGGAATCCAAGCCGGAGGAAGTGATCTGGATAAATCCCAGATATATACCGCAAGATGATCTAGCAGAGAGGATTAAGGGATTAGAAATGATGCAATATTTGACGGATAATGACACCCTGGTCGCTGCAAAAGTGGATGCCAAAACGCACACTTCCTGGATGAAAAAGGGAATACAGCTGAAATCCCTGAAGGAAGAAGAACTGGCATTGCCTGAAGCAGAAATGGCCATCATAAAAAATATCTGGGAGCTCTTTCAGATGAATGGTGAGCAGATCTCCTTTGACATCAGCATATCCGGCAAGATTGCGTATGGAGAGGAGGATATTTTTCCCAACACCATTTTTACGGGTACGGATAATATCTATATCGAAGAGGGAGCACGCATCGAACCCGGTGCCATGCTTCTCGCGGAGAGCGGACCGATCTACATTGGGAAAAATGCCCATGTAATGGCCAATTCTATTGTACGGGGGCCATCCGCCATTTGTGAAAAATCTGTGGTGAAGATGGGAGCCCGTATTTATGAAGAAACAACGATCGGCCCCGTCTGTAAGGTGGGCGGTGAGATATCCAACACGATCTTTCACTCCTATTCCAATAAAGCGCACGACGGCTATGCCGGAAATTCCGTTTTCGGCCAGTGGTGCAACCTTGGAGCAGACACCAATACATCGAATCTGAAGAACAATTACAGCACTGTAAAGGTATCGGACTGGAAAACGGGAAGGGAAACGGATACCGGTCAGCAGTTTATCGGAACCATCATGGGAGATCACAGCAAAACGGGAATTAATTCCATGCTGAATACAGGAACATTATGCGGGGTATGCTGCAATTTGTTTTCCGATGGCTACCCGCCTAAATATGTACCCTCTTTCAGCTGGGTGAGCAACCATGATATTGTGCCCTATCATTTTGAAAAAGCTGTGGAAGCCATGAGCCGGATGATGGAGAGACGATCCGTTTCGCTTACACCGGCATATCACAAAATGATGAAGGCTATATTTGAGTCAACCAGTTTTTAACCGGCTGAATCCTGAAATTTTTTTAGGGGGTTGGGCCTTCAGAACTGTCTACATCCTGACTACGCTCTTTTAATCTGCCAAAAATCATAACATGACGGAATGAATCAGAGGTTTTACGATTCAAAACAGCTCGGTTTTACCCTGGGTATTCTCTTTTTTGTGGTGCTTCTCATCCTCCCTGCCCCGGAAGGTCTTGAAGGGGCAGCCTGGAAAACGGCCGCTGTCGCCGCCCTGATGGCAACGTGGTGGATATCGGAAGCCATACCCATCTATGCAACGGCTCTACTGCCCATCGTGCTTTTCCCGGTGCTTGGCATTTCGCCAATATCGGATACCACGGCTCCCTATGCCAACCCGCTTATTTTCCTCTTTATGGGCGGATTTATCATCGCAATTGCGATGCAGAAGTGGAATTTGCACAGGAGAATTGCCCTTCGGATTGTTCATTTTGTGGGGGTAAAACCTACGTCCATTATCATTGGCTTTATAATAGCTTCTGCTTTTCTGAGCATGTGGGTCAGTAATACAGCCACAGCTCTGATGATGCTTCCCATCGCCATGTCGGTACTGCAAATTACCGAGAATGATTCAGCCGGTGAGCAGGAAACAGGCCGCGGTATTACGAATTTTCAGATTGTGCTGGTTCTTGCAATAGCATATGCCTGCAACATTGGCGGGATTGGAACACTCATTGGCACGCCCCCCAATGCACTTTTAGCCGCATTTATGCTGGAAACCTATGAAATTGAGATCGGCTTTGCCCAGTGGCTCCTGGTTGGGGTGCCTCTGATGCTGATCATGCTACCGGTCATGTTTCTGATACTCACTAAAGTGACTTACCCGATCAAGCTCCGTGAACTGCCGGGCGGCAATCAGGTTATCAGAGATCAGCTCGTTAAACTGGGGGCCATATCAAAACCGGAAGTCCGGGTTGCCGCCGTTTTTACGGCAACAGCTCTTTTTTGGATCTTCAGGCCGCTTTTGGGTGAGCTTCTGCCCGGGTTGTCGGATGCCGGAATTGCAATTGCATCCGGTGTACTCCTGTTTCTGCTCCCGGCCGGCACGGAATCGGGCAGCAGGCTGATCATATGGAGTGATTTGAGAGACCTGCCCTGGGGAATCCTGATTCTTTTCGGAGGCGGTTTAAGCCTCGCGATGGCCATCAGCACATCCGGGCTGGCTGCCTGGATTGGTCAGGCCGTAAGCGGTCTGGATGCCATTCCGCTATTTCTGCTTCTTTTATGCGTCATTGCTATTGTTGTCTTTCTTACTGAGATCACCAGCAATACAGCAACGGCTGCCGCATTTCTGCCAATACTGGCATCTTCAGCTCTTGGAATCGGGCAAAACCCGATGCTTTTTGTGATTCCTGCAGCCATAGCGGCAAGCTGTGCTTTTATGCTTCCTGTAGCCACACCACCCAATGCCATTGTTTATGGAAGCGGCAAGGTAACCATCCCGCATATGGCTAAAGCGGGGCTCTGGCTCAACATCTTTGTTTCGATCCTGCTTACGATCGCTTGTTACACCCTGATCGCTTGGGTATTCGGTATAGAAACCAATGTGATGCCGGACTGGGCCGGATAATTAAATTTATGAAGCAGATGACCCGACCCCGACGCCCTTTCTCACTCAACCAATCCCGTATTCTATCTTTTGTCTTGTTTGTATACCTGTATATACCGACAGGTAATGTGGCTGCTCAATCACAACCTGACTCCGATCAGGTCTGGAACTTACCCAGGATTTCAGGTGAAATCGTTGTAGACGGCCAGGTTACAGAGTCGGCATGGTCAGGGATAGATCCCCTGCCGGTAACCATGTATCAGCCCATACATCGCGGAGAGATGTCGGAAGTGACAGAAATAAGGGTGGGTTATGATAATGAATTCGTCTATATATCAGGGGTCCTCCACGATTCGGATCCGGATAAAATTGTTGCCAAC
>JAWVZW010000148.1:0-5679 GCA_033721975.1 Balneolaceae bacterium | reverse complement strand
TCTTTCCGGCATGGGGTAACCGGTGGTTTCAAAGTAGCCTGCCTGATTCATACGGTCAAATATATTTTCCCATTTGATCAACAGCATAAACCATCGGATCCGGGCCGACACATCCAGGTCAACACGATAATATGATGGGTTTAAGAACATATTTGTTCCCGCAGGCTGGAACCGATTAAAATTGGTAGCATGCTGCCAGCGGTTCAGCGGTACGATATACTCAGCGGTACGATATGCATTCGGAGAGAAGACTCCTGAGAAACCTGCCGTAACAAACGCTGCCCGGTCGAATACATAGTTTTTCCAGTATAAATATCCTTTGATGTTTGCACGGTCGCCTGCAGTAGAGAGCAGTGTATTCACTGAACTTTGCGAATCGGTTTCATACGTCTTCCAGGTTGCAGACACCTCACCTTCAAACAGATTTGTATTCAAACCAAGCCACGCGGTGGCGTTGAGCATTTTATAGGAATCCGCATTGACAAATTGACCCGCCGGATCCACAAAGACCGCAGAGTCCGTTTCCCGCCAGTCACCCCTGGCTCCGACCATCAGCCAATCATACAGTCCGGTTTTTATTTCAGCCCCGATTAAATGTGTTTGTTCATTTTCAAGACCGGGATTGCCCAAAAATTCATCCGCCTGCCAGTAGAGAGCCTGCAGGTCGGGGGCATTGGAGAGCTCACCGCCGAAGATCGACAGTTCACTTCGCTCAAATGGATTTAAGGTTAGCCTGCCTGATATGTCACGGCTTCTTCCCGCATCTCCCAAAGACTCCAGACCTCCGTTTACGTAAATACTCAGGCCGTTAATGATGCGCTGTGACAAATCCACGTCAAATCGCCATCCAACCCAGCTGCTTTCAGTGAGATTTTCTTTTTCTGTTTCATACAGATAATAGGCCCGACCGGTGGTTGTGAGATTAAATCCACCCGATCCCAGCTTTTTTCTTGCAAAAAGTTCTGCACGGTTAAATGCGGTTGAAAGCGAATCTGTACTGTAGTCCAGCGACCATTTATCCTTCTGGTAATGTATCCCCAATTCTGTAGATACGTTCTCATCCGGTCTGTTTCGATGATGGAACTGGATCCAGACATCACTTGACGTGCTGTTTGCCTCCGCATTGGATTCAATCGGAACCTCTGTAAAACGATTGAACGAGAATTGCGCCGGATCACTGACCACATATCCAAAGGATTCCTTGCGATCGATAGCATTGTTAAGGTATCCGGCTTTGATCATCCATCTTGGGTTCAGCTGATGATAGACCAGTACTGCCGCCTGCCGCCCTTGCAGGTCTGATCGCCGGTACCCGATTCCATCCCGGCGATCCCAAAAAGAGAGTTCCAGATTAGTGTTCTGCTGGATGTTTTGCGTGAACACAAAGTCAAGATTTCGATAATCATATTTCGATTCATCAAAATTGAGGTACGTCCGGGGCTGTGTGAGGTAATAGTCTTTTAGCCGTACCCTCGAGCGGTATTCCACTCCATACGTGTCTTCACTAAACCTGTTTATTTTTTGTGTAGGCAGGTGGTTCCAGTTGATATTGCCGGTTAGCGGATCATTCTGTACCAACCCTTCCATTTCAAGCTGCAGATGCCGGGTTTCAAACGCCTGCATTTCCATGGCGTCCGGCCTGCCCGTTGTGCCAAGCCGATAAGTGATCACCCCCTTTTCGGTAAAATACCGGTCAAAAAAGTTTACCATGCTGATCCAGCGAATGGTGCTGTCGGTTTCGGCCGTATCAAAAGCAGGCGGAGCACTGTATCTCCAGAATGATATGGGTACAAGGGGCTCCTCCTCCGGTTCGGATTGTGCATTCAGTGTATCCGCCGTCACAGGATTCAGTGTATCCGGAAATGAGGTGTTGAGGGTGTCCTGAAATGCCGGCTGTGCCTGCTCAATCGTATCAGGAAGAGCAGGGCTCAGGGTGTCGGGTATTGCCGGCGGAATGGTATCCTGTACCTGAAAGGTGAAGACCGATATGAGAACAGCAAGCAAGCTCAAAGAGTAACCGGTTTAAGTTGATACGGATAGCCATCAAGCCCCAGTAACGATCGCCGGATGGTTTCCAGAACAATCGTGACGGTTCTTTCTTTATTCAACAGACGATCATCAGTCAGTACTGCCTTGAGTGCAAAACGGGAATCACCCATTCTGAATCCCATCCATACCGTGCCTACCGGCTTTTCAGGGGTTCCCCCACCGGGACCTGCTATGCCGGTTGTTGAGATACCAATATCCGCATCCAGATGCCGGGCCACGCCTGCCGCCATCTGAATGGCCACCTGGGCACTCACAGCGCCATACTTCTCCAGATGAGTCTCATTCACGCCAAGCTGCCTCACCTTTACATCATTTGCATAGGCGATGATTCCTCCCTTCATATACCGGCTGCTGCCGGGTATATCCGTTATGGTGCTTGACAACAACCCGCCCGTGCAGCTTTCCGCAGCTGCAAGGGACAGCTTTTTATCTGCCAGTAATTCCCCAACCACTTCAGCAAGTTGAAGGTCTTTTCCCTCACCCCAAATCAATTCGCCGGCCTGTTCATATAGCTTAGCCTGGAGCACATCAAGTCTTTTTTCAGCTTTATCGATACTTGGTGCTGTAGCACTGATACGGATGGTAACACCGGCGGCACCGGGTAAAAAAGCAGCGCTCACATCCTCGCTCAAATACTCTTTCAAATCCCCAATCTGCTCGCTTAGAGTACTTTCGGGTACACCCGAGGTTTTCAAATATCGTGTAGCCCAAACATCCTGGTCGGGAAATTCCGTCTCCGATTTTTCCTTAACCCGGTTTTCCATCAGATAGATCATTTCATGGGGCACACCGGGTAGAATGGCTGCCGCATTTCCCTGATATCTGAACCAGAGGCCGGGAGCTGTTCCCTTGTTATTGAAGAGAACCTCACATCCTTCGGGAATGAGCGCCTGTTCTGCGTTGGAACGACTGAAGGTAAAATTTCTTCTTTCAAATATACGCTTAATGTGCCCAAGAACTTTTTCGTCCTCAACCATGGATACACCAAGCACATCGGCCACAGCCTTTTTAGTGATGTCATCATGCGTGGGCCCTAAACCTCCGGTTGTAATCGTCAGGTCTGCACTGCTGAGTGCCGACTCAAGACACTCCCTGATCATCCTGTAGTTGTCAGGAATCGTTTGAACCTGCTCCACACGAAAACCCCATTCTGTGAGCATGGCTCCAATTTTGGAGGCATTGGTATTTACGGTATCGCCAATGAGCAGTTCATTGCCGATTGAAATTATGCACGCTTTTCTCATACGCTGTGAAAATAGGATTTTCGTACGCTTGTATGAAATATTATGACTGATAAAGAGATCCGGAAAATCAACGGGTTGCTCTTCAAAATGTTTGCTCAGAATGTTTACCTTTGGGCGTGAAACGTTTGCCAAACATATTGAGCAGTTTTCGACTGGCGATGGCCCCAGTTTTTTTGTTCCTCTATATCCAGGAGGATATATGGCTCCGGGGAGCCAGTCTGATCATTTTTGCCGTTGCGGCCCTGACGGACTTCTTCGATGGCTATATAGCCCGTAAGTACCAGGTAGAAAGCAAGTTCGGCATATTCCTGGACCCCCTTGCTGATAAATTCCTGACCATCGCCGGATTTATCTGCCTCCCGTTTTTGAGCCCGGAGCAGTTCCCCTGGTGGGCCATTATTCTCATTGTTATCCGGGATCTTGGCATCACAGTACTGCGAATTTTCGCCGACCGCAGAAATCTGACCATGCAAACCCGATCCTCTGCCAAGGCAAAGACGGCCATTCAGATGATCTATCTGTACACAGCTCTGCTATTCGGGTTTCTTTTACTTTTCGGGGGACGTTTTGGAGAAATTGTCCGTTATATTTTTGAGCTGGATCTTTTCTACTGGGGCATGATCATCGTAATGGCCATCACGGTCTACTCAGGCCTGGAATATCTTGTGGTTAACCGGCGCCTATTCCGGAAGAACACAGGTCATGACGCTTGATCCAAAAATATTGACCGGAACCATGCTCGGCACAGGCTTCATACCTGTTGCACCGGGCACTTGGGGCAGTCTTTTGACACTCCCTCTGATCTATGGCTGCTGGCTGATATCACCTGCATTTGGAATCCCTCTATTTGCTGTACTCGCGATACTGCTTTCACTTTGGTCTGCAGATGAGAACGTGAGGCAATTTGGGGAAGATCCGTCTCAGTTCGTAATGGACGAATGTGCAGGTCAGTCTCTCGTTTTCGTTCCCGCTGCTTTCGCTTACCCGGCGTTTCCCGATCTCTTCTATGTGGTTACAGGATTTTTCCTGTTTCGGGTATTTGACATTCTGAAGCCTGCAGGAGTGAACCGGCTTCAGAAATTACCCGGAAAATTTGGTATATTGGCGGATGATCTTTTGGCGGGTTTATACGCCATGATCTGTACGGAACTGATTGTTAGGATGGCGGCAACACTTTTCTAGATACCCTCTTTAATAACATCTACTTAATTTCAGTTATGTACATTGGCCGGGAAATGGATAAAAAAACTCTTTTTCCCAATGATTGATAATGAAGACTACGCATGACAGACAAAACAGATACATATAAAATCATCAACAAAAGCTTTGCCCGGGAAATTGCCAAACACCTGCTCCATATTAATGCAGTAGTGCTGCGGCCTAATGAACCTTTTACCTGGGCTTCGGGGTGGAATTCACCCATTTATTGTGATAACCGGCTCACATTGAGATATCCTGAGATCCGAAAAAAGATCTCTAAAGAATTTATCAGCCTCATTGAAAAACATTTTTCGGATGTGGAAGTTATTACCGGGACCGCAACAGCGGGTATTCCGCATGCCGCCTGGGTTGCCGGCTCCCTCGACAAGCCCCTTGCCTACGTCAGAGCTAAAGCCAAATCTTATGGCCTTGGGAACCAGATCGAAGGAGGTGTTGACAAGGGTCAATCGACCATTGTTATCGAAGATTTGATTTCCACGGGAGGATCCGCCGTTTCGGTTATCGAAGCCCTTCAGTTTATCGGCGCCGAAGTACGCGGGGTGATATGCATTTTCACCTATGGGTTTGACAAGGCAACAGAGAAATTTCACAAACTGGGAATTCCTGTTTACTGCCTAACAGACTATGAAACGCTCATTGAAGTGGCTGTAGAGGAAGGCAGAATTGAGGAAAGTGACCTTGAACTGCTGAGCGCCTGGAGAGAAAACCCATCTGAATGGCCGAATTAAAAGATTCTGAACTTTACGAATTTTCTGCCGCAGCAATTGCACTTACGCTGATTACAGGACGCAAACTGATCCGGAATTTCCGGTATTATCGCTCCAGTGAACCTGACAGAATCTATCGAGAAGAACTCATTGCTCTTTGCATCGCCATCAGAAAAGACGCATTCAGCCTTCATAATCTGATGTGCAGAACCGAAGAACATCCCGCCTATTTTGTAGCGCTGGCCGGTCGCATTTCCGACAGATTTGAAGAACTCCACAGAAAGCTGCTATTCTTTGATCCTGATGATATTGAAGATGCAGTTAAACTTATCGATAGTCAGCGTGCTTTCTGGAAAAAATCAGAAAATCCTGAATTCTATGATGGACATCTCCTTTCCACATTGGAAAACAGGGTTCCTGATCTAATGTTAAAAACCGAGAAGTATCTGAAACAGTTA
>JAWVZW010000147.1:0-5767 GCA_033721975.1 Balneolaceae bacterium | reverse complement strand
GTTAATGATCTGGAGTTCAGGAATTGCCTGAAATCCAAGATGTTACGGTCATTTTTCAGGAACTCAGAGAGCTCGGTGTGGATTTGGATCAGGCACTGTTCGGTATCGTCCAACGACTCCCGTGAAAAGCCCGGTAAGGGTGCAGCTTCCGTCAATAGCGAAACAGATTCATTCCGAAGCTGGACAAGAAGACCCGTGCGTTCCTTGAACGAACCCCTGGCTGTTTTAAATGGCGAACGAAAGGGTAATCTGTAACGATAAAGATTGATCATATTCGGTTGATTGGCCTACAAAAGAAAGCCTGCAGAAAAGAGGGCTCCGTATAAAATCATCAGCTGAGCTGTTCTTTCGAGAGTTTTATTCAGCAGGCGTTTATCTTTGTTTGTAACAATCTGCCTCACCAGCAGCAATGCAAATGGCAGGCTGAGCATGGGTAAAAACATGGCCATGGAAAAACCAAAGATAAAGTAAAGGACGGGGGGGATGATGTAGGCTATGCTCACCATGGCTATGTACTCTGCCTTCAGCCAGTTATCCCCCAGAAGCACTCCGAGTGTTTTCTTGCCGCTTACCTTATCCTGTTCAACATCCCGAAGGTTATTTACTACAAGGATATTTACACAAAGTGACCCTACAGGCAGGGATGCGACCAGGGAGACGGTGCTCCACTCCAATGCATTTACATAGTAGGTTGTGGTAACTGCTACAATACCGAAAAAGATAAATACAAATATATCACCCAGCCCATTATAGCCAAGCGGGTAGGGACCGCCTGTGTACAGAATACCAAAAAGCAGAGAGAGAAGGCCAATCACCAGAATGATCCATCCTCCAACCCAAACCAGGTAGAGGCCAGCAAAAAATGAGATAAGCATCACAATAATGACAGCTCTCATCATCTCTTTGGGTTGAATCAATCCGGAGGCAGTTGCCCGCTCAAACCCGATACGGTCGGGCGTATCTGCACCTTTTATAAAATCAAAGTAATCATTGGCAAAGTTGGTGCCGATCTGGATACCCATCGCACAAAACAGGGCTACCAGGGTGGTGTCCCACCGGAAGTGTCCGTCGCCAGATGCCAATGCGGCTCCAACCATGACGGGTACGAGTGCTGCCGCGAGTGTCTGGGGCCGTGCTGCGCTCAGCCAATTCAAAAATTTTTGCCTATTCAAAAGAGAAAAAGTGTGGATTACTGTGGGTAACGTATCAGCCGTCAAGATACAGAATAAGCGATCTCCTAAAAAAGTTCAGCAAAGCAGCATTTAAACGGAAAGAGATTAGGGGTAGATAAGATTGGTAGCGCTTTTTTATAAAATAATTAAGGCATAATGAGAAAACTTTAGATTTAATTAACTGTGAATAATTTTTTGACTTAAAAGTTTTAATTCAAATGGAGTCCTGATATCTTTGTCTCTGTTCACAAACCAGAATTTCAAACAACGTTCAAAGATCCATGTCACAGACTACACGCCGATACGATACATTGGCAGCAGCCCGAAGTTTTACACCGGTTGTTAACGGAGATTTCAAGCAGACTCATGTCACAGAAATTTTCGGAGAATACACCCTTACTCTCGACGGGCTAAAAGAGAGGCTTCCCAAGATCGTTTGGAAGGAGCTGAAAAATACAATTGAAGACGGAGAGCAGCTGAATGCATCCGTAGCAGATGCCGTTGCACTGGCCATGAAGGAGTGGGCTACCGAAATGGGAGCTTCACACTTTACACACTGGTTTCAGCCGCTAACCGGAGCCACTGCAGAAAAGCACGACAGTTTTATTACACCGAATCAAGGCGGTGGAGCTATTTCAGAATTTTCAGGTAAAGACCTTATTCAGGGTGAGCCGGATGCTTCCAGTTTTCCAAGCGGCGGCCTGCGACCGACTTTTGAAGCCAGGGGTTATACCGCATGGGATCCTACATCTCCGGTATTTCTAATTGAAAACCAAAACGGAAAATACCTCTGTATCCCAACGGCCTTTGCATCGTGGACTGGAGAAGCTCTGGACCATAAGACTCCGCTGCTTCGGTCAATTGAAGCCCTTGATAAACAAGCAAAACGTGCTCTTGCGCTTTTTGGAGTAGACAGCAAGCGGGTTGCTTCCACGGTAGGATGTGAGCAGGAATACTTCCTGATTGATCAGGAGTTCTTCTACCGGCGCCCCGACCTGATGACATCCGGACGAACTCTGGTAGGTGCAAAACCACCCAGAGGCCAGGAGCTGGATGACCACTACTTTGGCTCCATTCCGGACAGGGTACTATCTTTCATGCTTGAAGCAGAAAAAGAGCTTTACCGGCTGGGAATTCCGGTAAAAACCCGTCACAACGAGGTTGCACCGGGACAGTTTGAGATTGCTCCGCTGTTTGAAAACTGCAACATTGCGGCAGATCATCAGCAGCTCACTATGATCGTTCTCAAGAAAATTGCCAAGAAATACGGTTTTGAATGCCTCCTACACGAAAAACCGTTTGATGGACTAAACGGAAGCGGCAAGCACCTGAACTGGTCAATGAGCACCAAAGAAGGCATGAACTTGCTGGAGCCGGGCGATAGTCCGCACGAAAACATGCAGTTCCTTTTCTTCTTCTCAGCTGTTTTACGTGCTGTTTACAAGCATCAGGATCTGTTACGTATTTCCATTGCACACGCAGGAAACGATCACAGGCTTGGAGCGAACGAAGCACCCCCTGCAATCATCTCTGCATATGTGGGTGAGCAGCTGGAGGATATCATCAATCAGCTTCTTAAGGGTGGTCTTAAGAATTCCATTAAGAGCGGTCTGATGGGTCTTGGAACTCCGGTACTGCCAACCCTTCCAAAACATGCGGGTGACCGTAACAGAACATCACCTTTTGCCTTTACCGGTAATAAGTTTGAGTTCCGTGCCGTGGGATCCAGCCAGTCGGTTTCTTTCCCGATTGTGGTTCTCAATACTATCGTGGCTGAGGCAATTGATGATCTGTGCGACAGTCTCGAGAAAAAGATGAAGAAGAAAGACCTCGAAAGCTCGCTACAGGAGGTGCTGGTTGAGACACTAAAAGAAACACACAAGATTGTGTTTAACGGTGACGGATATTCAGACGACTGGCAGAAAGAAGCTAAGAAACGTGGTCTTTTGAATCTGAGATCTACTGCGGATGCATTACCGCTTCTGACCAGTGATACCAACGTGAAGCTCTTTGAGAAATACAAAGTGCTGAATGAGCGTGAAGTTCACTCCCGCCAGGAAATCTGGGCGGAGCAGTATGTAACTACTCTGAATATCGAAGTGGACACCACGGAGGCTGTAGCGAAAACTATGGTTTATCCGGCAGCTGTTCGGTATATCAATGAACTGGCTTCAGCAGTGAAAGAGACAAAATCCCTGAAACTGAAAAACAGCGGTTCTGAGAAAATGCTGAAAACAGTGAATGGTGCGCTGAATGACCTCAGCGACGCACTGGATAATCTAAAAAAGACCCAGGATAAGCTGAAAGGCGGAGATATCATGGATCAATGCAAGGAGTATCGCAAGGATGTGATTCCTGCCATGACAAAAGTGCGTGATGCCGTCGACTTCCTGGAGCGATACACTGCAGACGACTACTGGCCGCTGCCTATTTATCGAGAAATGCTGTTTGTTAAGTAAGTCAGACAGCCGTTAGAATTCGATTCGGTATATAATTAAAAAGGTCTTTCGCCAATCAGCGGGAGACCTTTTTTTATTTTTTATCTGATGAACTCAACTCTGATTTGATTCTGAGCAACATACTCAGTTACTTCTTTTTTCTGTCAACCATCAGAGCAACAGATCATTGAATATATTAGCAGTTGAGCCATTTTACAGCGGTTCTCATAAAGCCTTTCTGAAAGGGCTTGCGGAGCACTCCAGGCACTCTATCATCCCCATTAAACTGGACTATAAAGGGTGGAAATGGAGAATGCACGGTGATTCTGTGAAGCTGGCAGAGCTGAGCAGCCACGTGGAAGAGGAGATTGATCTGCTTTTGATCAGCAGTATGACCAATCTTCCGGCATTTCTGGCTTTGTCCAATCCAAGGTTTGCGCACACGCCAAAAATCATGGTAATGCATGAAAACCAGCTCACGCAACCGCTCCCGGAAGGAGAGGAGAGGGATCTGACCTATTGTTATATCAACTATCTGAGCATGCTCTCGGCGGACAAACTGCTCTTCTCTTCAGAATTTCACATGAATGATCTGATTGAGGCACTTCCCGGCTTTCTTGAAAATTTTCCTAATGACAAGTCCTACAACACGGTTGACAAGATTCGGGAGAAGAGCATGGTGATGTATCCGGGTCTGGATCTGAAAGCCTTTGACTCACAGCCTGATACCCGGAGCCAGAATAAACGTCCGGTGATTGTCTGGAACCAGAGATGGCAGTTTGACAGAAATCCGGCTATGTTTTTTAAGGTGTTGAACCGTCTCAACGACATTGACCTGGAATTTGATCTGATTCTTGCGGGAGATTCCCAGCATCAGAAGCCGGAAGAGTTTGAAAAGGCCTGGAGGCGCTTCGGGGATCAAATTACCCATTTTGGTTACGTGGATAATGTGGAAAATTACAGCAAACTGCTGCATTCAGGAGACATTGTCGTATCCACGGCAACCTATGAGTTTTTCTGCGTGGCTATCATGGAGGCCGTTTATTGCGGATGTCATCCCCTGGTGCCCAACAAGCTTCATTACCCGGAACTGATTCCAAAGAGTCTGCATAAGCCACTCTTGCATGCACCTGTACTCTACGATACCGAAGATGATCTTTTTCGAATTATGAAAAATCTGCTCACCGGCAAATCGAAGCCTTTGCCCAAATCCTCTCTTCAGAATATCAACAAGCATCTCGATTGGAGCCGGATGATCGATCAGTATGATAATCTCTTCGATGAACTTCGGAAAGAGGAGAGCCTGGCGGCTTTTTGACTCACCCCCACATGCATCATTGGGTGAATTCACTTCATCCGATGAATGACTTTTGGAAGGTTATAAAACCCTGCATACTCATCCGATGACGGGAAGTCATCGGATGAGTTGGGAATGGGTTAAAAAGGTGCTTCATCATCTCCCTCGCCGGGATTGAAGGGCGGAAGAGGAGGGCCTGAATCGGATTCTTCGAGGTAGTTATCCTGCCCCGGATTATTCATCGGATCCGTTTCCACGCGGGAGAGTTTTTCGAATCGTGCATACTGTTTCACAAAATACATTCGTGTGGTTCCCACAGGACCATTCCGCTGTTTACCGATAATCAGTTCGGCAAGGCCGTTGGTGGATTCACCGCTTGCCGTGGTTGTAATTCCATAATATTCAGGGCGATAGAGGAAGCAGACCACATCGGCATCCTGCTCTATGGAACCCGATTCCCGAAGATCGCTAAGCTGTGGCCGCTTGTCACCACCGCGCTGCTCAACCTGGCGGCTAAGCTGTGACAGGGCTATGACCGGAATGTTCAATTCTTTGGCAAGTGCTTTCAATCCACGGGAGATTGTGGCGATTTCCTGTTCACGATTCCCAATGTCTTTTGAGCTGGCAGTCATGAGCTGGAGGTAATCTACTACCACCAGGCCGATATTGTGCTCACTCTTGAGCCGGCGGCATTTTGTCCGCATCTCCATCACGCTCAGGCTGGGTGTATCATCAATAAAAATATTGGCCGTAAACAAACGGCTGGCGGCATCGATCAATCGTTTAAAATCCTCGTCCTTAAGCCGGCCGGTTCGGGCTGACTGAGCATCAATCCGGGCTTCCATGGTGAGAAATCGCTG
>JAWVZW010000146.1:0-5774 GCA_033721975.1 Balneolaceae bacterium | reverse complement strand
CCTAACAGAACAATCAGGTAGGTCAGAAATACAATACCCGGAGTGATAAAGAAAAACTGCGACCGTTTTTTAATGTCCCTCACGGAGAAGATACCGAGCGTACAGGCCGCTGTGGTAGCCACCAGGTATTCGAAACTGTTATCGTGGATAATTCCCGTGATAATGGCGAGTGTCAGCGTCGCCATCAGGCCCACTCTCGAATCAAAGATGATAGTCAGGATAATCGGGGCTACGGCAATCGGAACAATGTAGCTGTTTAAGCCGCTGATCGGATAAACCACAGCACTTGCGAGGGTCAACAGCGTGAGAGCTAGAAAAACAAGAAGAAACATGGACGGTTTGTCGAAGATGCTCCTCCGGTACAGATAGATATAAATCAGGAAGAGGAGAGAAGCGATCAGAATGACCAATGCTTCTCCTGCATAGCGCACCCATCTTTCAAGATCATCGGCGGTTGCAGCACGGGCTTCAGCCAGGCTGCGAAGTTTGTTTGCACGCTCTTCAGTAACAATATCCCCTCTTCGGATGATAATCTCTCCCTGCTCCACAGCGCCACGCGTTGTGGAGATCTCGGAAAGATTTTCCTGCAGGATCGCTTCCGTATCCTCTTCACTGTATATCCAGTTGGGGCGAATGTACTGAGTAAAAATCTGGAGTGCCGTCATGGCAACATCCGATTCAAATTCCCTGTTGAGCATGATGCTGGCATACTCCTGGGCCTCTCTGAGGTCGCGTGTATTGGCAAGACTTACCCGGCGTTCCGTACGCTCCTGCAGATTGCGAATGGTGATATCATTGCGGTTCAGGGAACTCTTATCCTGGTTTATGATGCCTGTCCGCAGCAGATCGAGGGTAATGGCCTCCAGTTCGTCTTTTATCTGGCTGGTTATGAGCTGGCTTCTGGGCCGGTTTGAAGTGATCACATTGTAGTAATTCTCAACCAGCAGCTCCCAGCTTTCAT
This sequence comes from Balneolaceae bacterium, assembly GCA_033721975.1. Lineage (GTDB taxonomy): Bacteria > Bacteroidota > Rhodothermia > Balneolales > Balneolaceae > Rhodohalobacter. Next base: position 4,813 of record JAWVZW010000146.1, on the reverse strand, counting down.
CAGACAGCTGAATATCCGAGAAGTTACGCTCCTGCAAATAGCGGAGGCTGTCGGCCTCAACCGTTGGTGAGTTGTTTTCCTTGGCCTGTTGCCACTGCAGGTAGCTGTCCAGTACAGGCTGGAGGGATCTGAAAGCTGCATCCAGCTCGGACCCGATTAGAAGACGTGCATTCTCATTAACGTGAAAAACGGGCGGGGTTTGCCGTCGGATCTCTTCCCGTTCCTCTTCCAGCTCTTCTGCTGTTTTCAGAAGTGAAAAGGTAAAAGGAGCGGTAAGATCATCTGCCCGCCAGGGTTCTTCCTCCTGGTAATTGTCTACAGGCTGGAAATCCGGCTGGGGAAGGGTGATAAAAACAACAGCCAGGAAAGAGATGAAAATCAGTACCCTGAGGTATCTGTTTTTCTTTATCCGGGCCTCCTTTTCCTTCTTTTTCCGGGTTTTCCCGATATTTGGAATCGGCTCCGGCTTTTTTTGTCCCAGACCCAGTTTTTCTAATATACTCATAATCATCAGGTTAAACGCCTATACGCAATTGATCGTATATACGTGAAGCTAAACAGAAAGTATGGGAGCGAAGTGTAAATAAAAAATGGATCCGGGAATCCGGCAGACCTTTCAGCTTTCGTTAATCATCTCCAGAAACTCCTCCTCATCAATGATTTTAATGTCCAGATTCCTGGCTTTATCCAGTTTGCTGCCGGCTGATTCACCGGCAAGCACATAGTCCGTATTTTTGCTGACTGAAGAAGTTGTAGTTCCACCGTGTTTTTCAATGAGTTCTGACGCTTCTTTACGGGTCAGATTGGGAAGGGATCCGGTAAGCACAAATTTCTTGCCTTCGAGGCGTTCAGATACCGTCTCATTTCCCTTGTACTCAAACTGAAGCCCTGCATCCCGGAGTGATTCAACCAGTCTGCGGTTTTTGTCATGCCTGAAAAAAGTATAAACCGATTCTGCAATCTTTGGTCCTATGGCATCGATTTCTGTCATAGTCTCCCGATCGGCCTGTTCCAGGGCATCCATAGATTGAAAATGGGAGGCCAGGTCCTTCGCAACCGTTTTGCCAACAAATCGTATTCCAAGCGCGTAAATGATCCTTTCGAGCGGCTGATCCTTGCTCTTTTCGATTGCAGATATCAGGTTGCCTGCACTTTTCTCCGCCATTCTTTCCAAAGGAATCAGCTGTTCCTTTGTGAGAGAGTACAGATCCGCATAGGTCGATACGAGACCGGCATCTACCAGCTGCTCTACGACCGCTTCACCAAGGCCTTCAATATCCATCGCATCGCGTGAGGCAAAGTGCTTGATGCGTTCGATGATTTGGGGTGGACACTGTGGATTTACGCATCTCCATGCCACTTCCCCTTCAAATTTCTCCAGCTTTTCGCCACATGCCGGGCAGGTTTCAGGCATGGAAAACGGTTCACTGCGGTTGTCCCGGTCAGGATTTACCACGCTCATCACCTGCGGAATAATTTCACCGGCTTTTTCTACAACTACGGTATCCCCAACGCGAATATCTTTTCTATGTATCTCGTCTTCGTTATGTAATGACGCCCTGCGCACGGTGGTCCCGGCCAGCTGAACAGGTTCCAGTTCTGCGACAGGCGTGATCTTTCCCAGACGCCCCACCTGAAGTGTGATCCCTTTCAACAGCGTGGAGGCCTGCTCAGCTTCATATTTATAGGAGATGGCCCATCGGGGTGCCTTTGAGGTTCTGCCCAGTTCGGATCGGTATTTTTCCTCATTTACCTTAATAACAACCCCGTCGATCTCAAATGGGAGATCATGCCGGATTTCACCCCATTCTTCTATGACACCAAAAATTTCATCGATGGTATGGCAAACCGTGAAGTAGTCACAGACCGGAATTCCCAGCTCATCGAGAAGCTCCATCTTGGATTTCTGTGTTCTGCTCTCCTCATCCTCTTCAAGAAGCAGATCAAAAGCGAAAAAACGGATCGGGCGTCTGGCAACCTCTCGCGGATCCTGCATTTTGAGGGAACCGGCCGTTGAATTTCTGGGATTCGCAAACGTGGTGAGTCCCTGTTCATCACGGTATTCGTTCAAGCGTACAAAAGCTTCCTTTTCCATATACGCCTCTCCACGGATTTCCAATACCTCGGGTGCATCCTCCAGCTCCAGAGGAATATCAGAAATGGTGCGTATGTTTTTTGTGATGTCATCACCCCTTTCACCATCCCCGCGTGTTGCTCCCAACACAAGTTGACCATTTTCGTACCGTAGCCGGATTGCTGCACCATCAAATTTCATCTCTACAGCATAGGTAAAATCCTTGTCACCCAGGATATCGCGTACCCTTCGGTCAAAGTCGCGAAGTTCCTCTTCATTATAGGTATTGGCCAGGCTCAAAAGGGGCTGAGGGTGCCTAACGGTAGGAAACTCACTGGTAGGTTTGCCGCCCACCCGTCGTGTAGGGGAGTCCTCGCTCTGTAAATCATACTCTTCTTCAAGCTGTTCAAGCTCCTTCAGGGCTTCATCGAACTCTTTATCGGAAATGAAGGGCTGGGCTTCTTCATAATAGGCACGGTTGGCCCGTTCCAGGAGATCTCGCAGTTCTTGTACACGCTCTTTAGCCTGCTTTTTTTCCATAGATCAATGATTCTGCCGTGGTTTAGAATGTTGGTCTGAAAGCAACAGAATCGGGGGGAGCAACATTCGCAGGAACCTCGAGCGGCACCTCTACAGCCCATTCAGGATCCTGAAAAAGAGATCTGTTGAGTTCAACGGCATTCTCTTCCGCATTGAAATACTCCTGGCGAAAATTCTCAATCAGGTGACCGTTGAGGAATAGCAGCATTCGTGCATACTGGCCGCGAATCCGAATCGTATCTGAAAACTCAAAATTCAGGGCAGTACCCTGTTCAATCCAATAGGGATCAATGCGGGGCTTCAGATCACTCCAGACGCGCACCGGATCGAGGCGCTCGTTGGCGGCATAGATGGTCAGATAGAGAGTATCCTGCAGTACCGGTGGCTGTGTTTGCTCAACAGGTTCGGATTCTTCGTTCAGGTCCAAAACCAGCTGCTCGGATCCTCCGGCCGGCCCTTCGGTTGTCTGCTCGGATACAGGGCCATCATCTTCCGTTGTCTCCGAAGTAAAAAACCAGGACTGTGAAATGAGATCGAGGCCTGCCAGAACCGCAAGAAGGATAACGACAGCACCAATCACCCAAATGGGAGGCTTGCGCTCACTTCCAGCAAACTTCTTTCCCATGTCGGCCCAGTTAACCTGTCGTCGTTCTGAAACGGCTTCAGCTTCCTCAGTTCCTTTGCCCTGCATCATTCCCGAAACTGATTCGGAACCGGAATCATCGGATGTTTTTTGATCTGTCTCTGTCTTTGCCTCAGTTTCCGGGTCCGACTCTGAGGAGGGCGATTCATCCGGGAAATCTGCAATAAACCGGGGCCGTTTTCTGGGCTTTTCCGGTTCCGTTACTTTATCCGGTTTTGCTTCATCCGGGCCATCATCGTCGTCCTCAAGGCCTGATGCCTTCTTGGAAGATGCTTCGGCCTCTTTCTTCAGTTCCGGGTATGCATTCAGCAATAAATGATTGTAATTGCCGATCTCTTCCTGATCCAGGGCACGTGTTACAAGCTCATCATCCAGTTTCAGGTTCCGCGCATAGGTCCGAATAAAACTGCGGACGTATGTAATATTCTCTTCCTGCTGCTCAAAGATATCGTCATTTTCAATCGATCTGAGCGTATTGAGAGGCAGTTTGGTAGCATTCTGAATATCCTGAATCGTCAAGCCAAGGTGCTTTCTGATTGTTTCCAGATCTTTCCCGAGTGATGGCATAGAGACAGTTTTAGTCAGTTTCAAACGAATTGATCAAATCTAATTAAATATAAGGCATTCCAAAAGAGAACCCAGCCGGCGCAAGAGTATTTGTAAGCATTTTAGCAAAAATGGTTCCTACAAATAAAAAAGGGTGGACTGATGAACCTGATTCAGCCATGGATTGACATACTTTTTCCGCCGGTTTGTATTTGCTGCGGTTGTTCCTTGAAAGGGAGGAGCATGCATATCTGTTATTGGTGCGGCTATGATCGGTTTGAATCTGCCAAGGGTTATAACAGCGAGCTCAGACCCGAAAGTGTTTTGTTTATATGGTCGATGTGGGAGTTTGATAAAGGCGGACGTATCCAGGATCTGCTGCACAGTCTGAAATATCACCATCTGAGGGGAGTGGGCACAGAGTTGGGGTATATTGCCGGCCGGATATTTCTCGACAGGATGGATGCTGACATGCTGCAGTTTCTGGATGCGAGAAGTCCGGTGCTGGTCCCGGTACCCTTACATGCCAGCAAGCACAGAAAAAGGGGGTATAATCAGACAATGGCTTTGGCGGAAGGCCTTGCAGCGTCCCTGAATTGGGAACTTTCAGAGACCTCAGATGTGGAGAGGGTTCGAAGAACAAGAACACAGACCGGCCTGAACACGGCACAAAGAGCAGAGAACTTAAAAGGAGCCTTTGAGGTCAGAAACCCTGAGTCATTTGAAAATCACCTGCCAGTCATCGTGGATGATGTTTTTACCACAGGTGCAACCGTGTATGAGCTGGCTTCAACCCTGAGCAGATTCGGTTTTCAGTGCGGCATTATTACCATTGCCAGGGCGTGATCAGAAACGAACATCTAAATCCTGATCATAAGAAGGTGATTCAAGCTTAGGGATGTCCGCCTGATTTCAATTATATCAGACGTCATAACTAAGAACCGGGCTTAGCCAGCGTTCCATTTCATCCACGCTCATTCCTTTGCGCTGTGCATATTCTTCCACCTGAT
>JAWVZW010000145.1:0-5775 GCA_033721975.1 Balneolaceae bacterium | reverse complement strand
GATTGAATTCACTCCCTGTGTACAGTTTTCGAATATTTCCTTCCCGGTCGATAAGCGTAACCCTGTCGGTATGATCGATGAAGTAGATGGCTTTACCGTTGTCCAGAAACCGTGTCGGAGTTTTCAAGGTTGAAATTTCCAGCAGCTCAAGGGCGCTGTCCACTTCATTTTTTTCGCCTGTTAACAGGCTCCAGTTTTCGGTGTTCAGCCGGTAGTTTGTTGCATAATCCTTCAGGATCTCAGGGGTATCCCGTTCAGGGTCGAATGAGATGCTGATCAGCTGAAAATTGGCACTGTCATCAACCCGCTCCTGCACATCCCTCATGTTGTAGGTAATAGCGGGACAAATATCCGGGCAGTGAGTATAGACATATCCCAGCAGCATGACCTTCCCGAGATAATCTTCCGGAAATACAACCTCCTGATCATTCTGATTCCGAAGGCTGAACTCCTCTTCGCTGATCGATTTCTTTACGGAAAGTGAATCACAGCCGGACAGACTCGTTAGGACAAAACCGGCTGTTATCCATATAAAAAAGAAACTGTGGAACTTCGTCATTGTATTATCGAAGCGGAACCGGACTATTTGGTGAAAAAGGCAGTGATCCATCATATGTAGCCTGCAGTACATCATAGATAACAGGCGTATATGAAAGCACGATTAAGATGATCGCAATGATGATATAGGGCTTGAAATTTCTCAGCAGTAGTGCGGGTTCATCGTGCAGAGAGTCCGAAATAGGGAATGTAATAACAGCCTCGCTCTCTGTGGCTTCGCTTTTCGAAAAGACGGTCGCAAAGAATGCAACGATGTATATCACTATCGCAAGAAACATAATCACCCCGCCGATCACAGTTACGTCTATATAGTACATCCATTCAGGCTGGTAAAGAATGCTCTCGGGATTTGCATAAGTAGCACCTGTATTGGTTCTCCTGGGCATACCCAGAATTCCTCCTCTCATCAGTCCCCATGAAAAGATAAATACACCAATGGTGTAGATATACGGAACAGAGAGTGTCCAGCCCTTCATCTTCACGCGCTTATTCATGAATTGGTGCATGAGATACATTGATCCGCCCAGGAAAGCCAGAAGAACAGGTCCTGCAACCGTAAGATGGAAGTGCCCCGGAATCCAGGCTGTATTATGCACAACCGTATTCATCTGATAGGAGGCGTTCACGATACCACTGATACCGCCAAAGATGAATATGATCAGACCGGCAATCAGGTATGAGAAAAACCACTTCTCTTTATCAAAGTAGGGCAGGGTTTTGATCCACCCGAAGAGACCGGTTCCGCCCCGTTTTCGTCCCGCGTGTTCCAAAGAGGCTGCAAGAGTAAACGCAGTAATCAAACTTGGCAGGGCTACGGCAAACGTGAAAATGCCATGCAGGAATTTCCACTGTGCACCAATGGCCGGATCCATATACTGGTGATGGGTACCCACAGGAATTGAAAAGAGAATGAAAAGCATGAATACGAGCCTGCCGGCCATATCTGAATAGAGCTTTCCGCCTGCAAGCTTGGGCATGAATACATAATACATGACGTAAGCCGGGAGCAGCCAGAAATAGACCAGTGGATGTCCAAAGAACCAGAAAAGTGTTCTGGCAAGCATCACATTTACTTCGTCAACCAGGCCAAGTGACCAGGGTAAAAGCATAAAGAGAATTTCTACCGCAACGGAGAGCGTGGCAATGAACCACACAATAAACGTGGTGAACATTCCAACCACGGCCAGAGGTGTTTTCTGACCGCTATTTTCCTTTCTCCAGCTGAGGTACATCGGTATCCAGTTGAAGAATGCAATCCATGATCCGATGACAAGAAGCGTTAATCCGATGTAAAAGGCCGGATGTGCTTTTAATGGGGGATAGAAGGTGTAAAGTACGGTTGCTTCACCCATGAGCATGACAATCCCGGCCATCACGGAGCCGACAAGCATGAGAATTCCTGACGTCCATGCAACCTTGGTGTTCAGTACCTTTTTGAGGGAGTAGGGGATCAGTGAGTTGCCAAGGGCTACAGCAAAGAATGTGGTAAATACTATGGCATTCAGAACCCCGTGTATGGTAAGTCCCTTATAGTAATCTCCTCCCATAAAGGGATCGCTCTGGATGATTCCGGCTCTGAAAAGGGTCTGCATCAATCCGCCATACACTCCTATAAAGAGGAGTACCATTGGAATGATGATGAGTACCGAATTCAGATTCTTTGCAGACTTTGAGAATCGAAAGGTATCGGCGGCCATATCAGATACCTCCCGCGTCTGCATTGTGTGTAAGCTCGGTCGACTCCTCAATCACGATCCGGCCGGCCATCGTGTGATGGGCTGCCCCGCAAAATTCATGACATGCAAAGAAATATTCTCCGGGTTCATCGAAGGTGACCTGTATATAATTGATCGCACCCGGAACCGCCATAAGGTTTACGTTGTGGTCCTTGATCTTGAAGCCATGAATGATATCCTGGGAAGTAAGGTAGATATCAAGGGTTGATCCGGCCGGCAGGGTAATTGTTGATGGCTGAAAAGCCCACATTCTGGCAACAGCCTGTAGTTCGTAGGTATCCGGTCCGGTTTGGAAGAGCGTGTCTGTAGCAAATGGTTCCATGTCGGTAATACAGGTAGGAACCTCAATATTTTGTGCCATACCTGCATACACGATTGCGACAAGAAAAACCACGAGCAATAAACCGCTCAGGCTGAGAGCCAGCTTTTCTGATTTATCCATTTATCATGCCCTCCCTATTAGTTCAAAATACATCACAAACCACATGAGGGTAAACATGATCATAAGTAAGACAAAAAAAGCCACAGCCCCCTTTGGCTGGAACTCTTCTGTCTCTTGATTTTCATCCAGTCCCATACAAAACCTCCGATTATTATTCGTTAGTTATTGTAAAAAAGTAATGCGTTAGCAAAAGGAATGCAAAGTAGACCGGTTATAAATTTGAAGAAATGACGGGTGCAAAACAGGTATCAGTTGAGGTCGTATTTTCTGCGTTCTTCCTCATACTGCCAGTTCTTGTATCGGTCGGGGGTATAGATGATGAGTTCGTCCGAATTGACCCACACACTGTCAAGAGCTGATATGATGAAGGGCCTGACCATGGATCTGCTGCTGTCTTTCTCCACAACATATAGAATGGACCCGCCATCAAAAGTGCCTAATGGAGAAGCGTTATCGTGATTTGAATTCCAGGCCGTTGTTTCGAACTCAACAAAAACGCGGTCAATGTATTCATCTTCTCCCAGGTGCCGTTCGATGGGCATGATGATTCGGTACAGCAATCCAAATACGATAGCGACAACAAACATGGCAAGCGACCATGTAAGGATCTGTTTAAACGCTTTGTTATCCTCTTTTTGCTCCAATCTAAAATGATGTGAATTTGCGGATCAGAAAGAGAAAATAGCAAGAGTCGTGGTGATTATAAAAACAGATAAGAACTACTTACTGACGAACCGTAACGGAACCACCGGAAGTTCGGGCATGTAATAGCGGCCCGCCATTACCGATCATTCCCCTGATATAATCATCTTCAACTTCTCCCGTAAAATTACGCAGCTGCATATTTACGCGGTTGCCTCTGAGATCAATTTCATAATTTTCACGGGCTGGAAGATCGACGGTTATGCTGCCGCCGCTTGTCCTGAGATCAATATCATTTACGAACTCTGAAATTGTAGCCTGAATACTTCCGCCGCTTGTTCTGGCAACCATCCTTCCCGCTATATCTGTCAGTCGGATGGAGCCTCCGGAGGTTCTGACCTCTGCTTCACCGCTAATGTTATCGGCCCGGATACTCCCACCGCTGGTACCGGCATTTACAACACCGTTTATATTGTCCAGATTGATGCTTCCGCCTGACGTCTGCAGTTCAGCGGTTCCCGAAATATTGGTCGCATTTACACTTCCCCCACTGGTTCGCAAGGAAAGCGAATTTGAAAGATTTTCGGCGCTTACACTGCCTCCGCTGGTTCTTCCTTCTGCAATGGATCCCTCTGGCAGATATACATCGAATGAGATAGAGATATTGTTATTTCTGTTGAAGATTCGGGACATGTTGCTGCTTCTGTTTCGGGCTTCTGCTATAACCTGATCGCCATTCTGTTCGATAGTGATTTCAAAGTTTTCCAGATCCGTGTCAGACGGCAGTACGATATTTCCGTTTCTTCTGGCATACATATAGATCTGAACCTCATTTGCGGAATGGCCATGCAGGCTTATGGATCCGCCGGATGTACGTACCTGAACTTCAGGTGATCCGGAAGTCTGAAACGTTTCGGTTCTGTAGGGATCACCATTCTGACGGGCAAATGCATCAGACAGCGAAAGTGTTAACAGAGAAAGAAGGAGAAGTATGAACTTTTTAAATAGATCGACCATAATCGCTGTAAAGTTATGTCATTACATGAAAGAGAATAGAAGAACAATATAGAATACTGCAAGGCTGGCTGAGAGCTTTATAAGATATCGGTGTTCATCCCGTAATTGTATTTTCTTTTTCATAACATCGAGTTTTATTTCTAACCGTTAAGAAACCTTACGCGCCCGCCCGGCGCTAAGTTTCAGTCTGCTGAAAAAAAATGTTCGTTTTGTCAGTCTGATGTTTCTGAGCGAAGAGTTTGCTATTATTATTCGCGATTTTTACCTAACCATGACATCATGAGACTACCATTTGTATTTGCGAAACGCTTTGTAGCTGGTGAAACCTTTGAGGATGCTGTTCCCAAAATCAAAGCGCTTAATGAAAAAGGCATCCGTGTTACCCTGGACCTTCTCGGTGAGAATGTTAAAGAACGAACCACTGCCGATGAGACGGTTCAGGAATACATTCGGCTCTTAAATGACATTCACTCAGCCGGCCTGAAAAGCACGATATCGATCAAGCTTACCATGCTTGGAATGGATATTGATGAGGAATACTGCAAGGATAATTTGTACAGGCTGCTGGAAGAGGCGAAGCGTCTCGATTCTTTTGTCCGAATTGATATGGAAGGTTCCGACTATACGCAGACCACCATCGATATTTTCAAGGATGCATTCAAAAAATATGGCAAACATGTGGGCATTGTCATCCAGGCGTATCTTCACCGAACAAAAAATGATATTCGGGATCTGGCAGAACTGGGGGCGGACATCCGTTTGTGTAAGGGAGCCTACAAAGAACCGGAACGAGTGGCTCTGCAAAATATGCCGGCTATCCGTGAAGCCTTTAAGGAGTATGCAAAAGTACTGCTTGAGAAAACATCCTATCCAAGAATTGCAACCCATGATGATGAACTGGTGGAATGGGTAAAACAGTATACGGAAGAGCAAAAGATCGGCAAGGCCCGGTTTGAATTCCAGATGCTCTACGGATTACGGGAGGAAACGATGGCAGACCTGGTATCAATGGGATACAACGCACGGGTCTATGTGCCTTACGGCACCATGTGGTTTCCTTACTTTAAGCGAAGGTTGATGGAGAGGAAAGAGAATATCTGGTTTGTTGTAAGTACGCTGTTTAAAAAGTAGGTTGAAGTGTTGAAGTGTTGAAGTGTTGAAGTGTTGAAGTGTTGAAGTGTTTGGAGTTTGATTCTGAATAGTAGGTTAAACCCCGAACGCTATAAAGAGTTTACTTAGCCCGGTATTTCAGCCGCGAAAAGCCTAATGAAAATATGCTTCCTTATGATGAAGCCGATTGGATTATTACTATTTGTTGCGCTTGCCTTTGCCTGGTATTTGCAGCCACAGCAAAATGGGCATGATCAGGATGCCGGAGAT